>NZ_JBKFGG010000046.1:0-50802 GCF_056171975.1 Paenibacillus terrisolis
AGAGCAAGACAAAGAGCAAGACAAAGAGCAAGACAAAGAGCAAGACAAAGAGCAAGACAAAGAGCAAGACAAAGAGCAAGACAAAGAGCAAGGTAACAGGGTAACGAGGTAACGGGGCAACAAGCAAGGCAACGAGACAAAGAACAATAGTTATCGAAAAGGGAAAACTTACTGTCGACCGGGCAGTGGGTTTTCCCTTTTTACTCAAAATAAGAATAAATCCCTCTTTGCCCGGGGAAGTAATAGGTAAACTGAAAACTCAAAATTTTTAAGCATGTTCGCCACGAAAGGACAATAGTTTACTCGGGGAAGCCGCTGCTGCATTTGCTCTCTCTTATCCTTGACAGCCTATAGGCCCTTTGCTAAGATGGCAATAATATATTTTCGTAAGCGGCGTTTTCAGTCCTTTCAGATCGCATAATATAAGGAAATTTGACCAACCAAGGAATACAAAACAAGGAGGAAGTTTCAAGGTGTGGGAGAGTAAATTCGATAAGGAAGGTTTAACGTTTGACGATGTTTTGCTGGTGCCCCGCAAGTCCGAGGTTTTGCCCAAAGAAGTCGATGTGTCCACGAGATTGAGCGACAACGTGAAGCTGAACATTCCTTTGATCAGCGCAGGCATGGATACCGTAACGGAGGCGGTTCTCGCGATTGCGATCGCCCGTGAAGGCGGCATTGGCATTATTCATAAAAATATGACGGTTGAACAGCAAGCGGAGGAAGTGGACCGGGTAAAACGTTCCGAAAGCGGCGTTATCACGAATCCGTTCTCGCTGACTCCGGATCATTTGGTTTCCGACGCCGAGCAGGTTATGGGGAAATTCCGCATCTCCGGCGTGCCGATCGTAAACGAAGAAAATACGCTGGTCGGGATTCTCACCAACCGCGATCTTCGGTTCGTCCATGATTACAACATCAAAATCAGCGATGTCATGACGAGAGAAAATCTGGTGACGGCTCCGGTTGGAACCACCCTGCAGGAAGCTGAAGTTATTTTGCAGAAGCATAAGATTGAGAAGCTGCCTTTGGTGGACGAGCAGAATCACCTTAAAGGGCTTATTACCATAAAAGATATCGAAAAAGCGATCCAGTTCCCGCATGCGGCGAAGGATAAGCAAGGCCGTTTGTTGGTAGGAGCTGCCGTGGGGATTTCCAAAGACACCTTTGAACGCACCGAAGCGCTCGTAAAAGCCGGGGTCGATTTGATTACGGTCGATTCGGCGCATGGCCATCACATCAATATTATTGAGGCCGTAGCGGAGCTTCGCAGACGTTATCCGGATCTTACGATTGTGGCCGGCAACGTGGCTACCGGTGAAGCGACACGGGCGTTGATCGAAGCCGGGGCTTCCGTCGTAAAAGTCGGAATCGGGCCGGGGTCGATTTGTACGACTCGCGTCATTGCCGGGATCGGCGTGCCGCAAATTACCGCGATATATGACTGTGCAACAGTGGCTCGCGAATACGGTGTGCCGATCATTGCCGACGGCGGTATCAAATACTCGGGCGAAATCACCAAGTCAATCGCTGCGGGCGGTCATGCCGTGATGCTGGGAAGCTTGTTCGCCGGTACGGAAGAAAGCCCGGGCGAATCGGAAATCTATCAGGGCCGTCGCTATAAGGTATACAGAGGCATGGGTTCAATGGCCGCCATGAAGCAAGGAAGTAAAGACCGTTATTTCCAAGACGACGACAAGAAGCTGGTACCGGAAGGGATCGAGGGCCGGGTAGCCTACAAAGGACCTTTGTCCGATACGATTCATCAGCTCATCGGCGGACTTCGTTCCGGTATGGGGTACTGTGGCACAAAAACGCTGGACGAGCTTCGCAACGATACGCAGTTCATCCGCATTACGGGCGCCGGACTTCGTGAAAGCCATCCGCATGATGTGCAGATCACGAAAGAAGCTCCAAACTACTCGCTGTAAATTAACGATCCATTCATAAATATTCCATTCTATGGCAGGGCGATTTCCGTCCTGCTTGTCTTTTTTTGCGGTATGCCCTGTGATAGAATAGAAAAAGTAAATGAAAGACAATATGAGGGGAGCTTTATGGCATTGAAACTCACAAAGACTGATCGTGCTACTACAACAACGAAATGGCGTTCCTTGCGTAAAGGTGCGGCTTCCGTTTTGGTTCTGAACATGCTCTGTTTCTCCCTGGTTCCGACCATGGCGCTTGCTGAAGGCCAGACACAATCCGCTACGACAAATACGACAGCCAATGCGCAAGCTGGAACAACCACACTGCCTTCCGCCCAGTCCTTGGGATTAAAAGTCCGGTCTGCGATACTGCTGGAGCCGGTTTCCGGGCAAGTTCTCCTGAATGTGAACGGAGACGAACCGTTGCCTCCGGCCAGTATGACCAAAATGATGACCGAATATATCGTTGCCGATCTCGTGAAGCAAGGCAAATTTAAATGGGGCGACGTAGTAACGGTTGGAAAAAATGCTGCCGAAACGATCGGTTCGCGTATTTTTCTCGCCGAAGGAGATCAGCACACTGTAGAGGATTTGTACACCGCGATGGCGATTGCTTCAGCCAATGACGCTACGGTGGCACTGGCCGAATATGCTGCGGGTTCCGAGCAAGCTTTTGTAAAAATGATGAATGATGAAGCCAAGCGGATGGGGATGAAAACCGCCCACTTTGCCAATGCAACCGGCCTGGATATCGCCGATATGCCGGAGGAATTCCGCACGCAGGATGGGAAAGAAACCGTCATGTCCGCCCTTGATGCAGCGATTCTCGCTAAATATATCGTAACGGATCATCCCGATTTCAATCGTTTTACGACGATTCAAAGCAAGAAGTTCCGTCCGACGGACCGTGAACCGATGGTCAATCTGGACTGGATGCTGGAGGCCAACAAAAGCATCACTAACTTCAAACAATATGCGTACGATGGGCTTGACGGGCTTAAAACGGGGCATACCACAAATGCGGGCAACTGTTTTACGGGCACGGCCGTGCGTAATGGGATGCGCCTAATCAGCGTTGTTATGGGCACGACTACGGAATCTGCCCGTTTCGTAGAAACGCGCAAAGTGCTGGATTATGGCTTTAACAATTTTGAGACCAAACAAATCGTTCCTCCGAAAACAACGGTGACCGGCAACGAGACCGTTACGGTGAAGAAGGCGAAAAATACCGAAATTCCGGTTGTGACCGATCAAGCCGTCAGCTTTGTTGTGCCAAAAGGTGTGGATACCAGCAAGGTACAAGCCAAAGTAACGCTGGTGGACGCAGGAAGCCTGACCGCTCCGCTGAAGCAGGGCTCAAAGGTCGGTACGGTGGCGTATTCCTTCAAAGCTCCGGGAACGGATCAAACACTGCAAAAAACCGTGAACCTGATTACGTCGGAAGATGCGGAAAAAGCAGGATGGTTCAAGCTGTTTATGAGAGCCGTCGGCGATTTCTTTAAAGACCTGTTTAACGGAATTAAAAATCTTTTCTAAAGGTGTGGAACGCATAAATTCCGAGTAAACGGGTTGTATATTTAAAGCGAATATTGTAAAATATCAAGTTAGATTATTGTCGGGAGGCGTAGACATGGAAACAGGAACATCGCGTGTAAAAAGAGGCATGGCCGAAATGCAAAAAGGCGGCGTCATTATGGACGTTATGAATGCGGAGCAGGCTAAAATCGCCGAAGCGGCCGGAGCAACCGCCGTTATGGCATTGGAACGTGTCCCATCTGATATTCGGGCAGCCGGAGGCGTAGCTCGTATGGCGGATCCTACAATTATAGAGGAAGTTATGAAAGTCGTCTCCATCCCGGTTATGGCTAAGGCCCGGATCGGACATTACGTAGAGGCGAAAGTTCTGGAATCTCTTGGGGTAGACTATCTGGATGAGAGCGAAGTGCTCACTCCGGCGGACGAAGTATTCCATATCGACAAACGGGAATTCACCGTACCGTTCGTGTGCGGCGCCAAGGATCTTGGCGAAGCGCTTCGCCGCATCAGCGAAGGCGCGTCGATGATCCGCACCAAAGGCGAGCCGGGAACCGGAAATATCGTGGAGGCCGTTCGTCATATGCGCTTGATCAACAGCCAAATCCGCAAGGTACAGAACTTGTCCAAAGACGAGCTGTATGCGGAAGCCAAAAACTTGGGCGTCGCTTATGATCTTCTTCTGGAAGTGCATGAAAACGGCAAACTGCCGGTGGTTAATTTCGCCGCAGGCGGCGTAGCCACTCCGTCCGACGCTGCGCTGATGATGCATCTTGGCGCAGATGGCGTATTCGTCGGCTCCGGGATTTTCAAATCGGATAGCCCTGAGAAATTCGCCCGTGCGATTGTAGAAGCTACAACGCACTACACGGATTATAAATTGATCGCCGAAGTATCCAAAAACTTGGGTACGCCGATGAAAGGCATCGAAATTTCCAAGCTGTCGCCGGCTGAACGCATGTCCGACCGCGGTTGGTAAGAATCGGCCAGTATTAGCGAATAAACGAAAGAAATAGCTGATTATCTACCCCGGCTGATCCGTGAGGATCGCCGGGGTACACCAGTTAGGCTTGTCTAGAGAAAGAAGGTTTGTCATGAGAGTGGGAGTGTTGGCGTTGCAGGGCGCCGTAGCGGAACATATTCGAAGCATTGAGCTCGCCGGAGCCGAGGGAGTCGCTGTGAAGCGTCCCGAGCAGCTTGCCGAGATAGACGGTTTGATCATTCCCGGCGGCGAGAGCACGACGATCGGCAAGCTGATGAGAAAATACGGATTTATTGATGCATTGAGAGATTTCTCGGGACAAAGGAAGCCGATCTTTGGAACCTGCGCCGGCTTGATTGTACTGGCGAATAAAATTGAAGGCGGGGAAGAACCTCACCTTGCTTTAATGAATATCTCCGTATCGCGCAATGCTTTTGGGCGCCAGCGGGAGAGCTTTGAGACCGATCTGCAGGTCAAGGGGCTGGATGAGCCGGTCCGCGCCGTATTTATTCGCGCGCCTTTGATCACGGCCGTAGGGACCGGGGTTGACGTGCTCTCTACCTATCAGGAAGAGATCGTGGCCGCACGCGAAGGTCATTTGCTCGTTTCATCGTTTCATCCCGAGCTGACGGATGATTTCTCGCTGCATTCCTATTTTGTCGAGATGATCAAATCGGCCCGATAATAAAGGCTTTACATAAGGTTTTTCAGAAAGGGACGGTTCGTCCTGTTAAGGACGGCATTGCCGAGTGAACTTGAATTCCAAGTTTCCGGCGTTTCCCGTGCGGCTCGCTTGCTTTCACAAGTCAGCAGGTCTGCCAAGGGATGATTCTAGGAGGGACTATCATGTTGGATGTTAAAGTATTGCGAAATGATTATGCACGCGTTGAACAAGCATTGAAGAACCGGAAGAAATCGCTGGATTTGATCTCCGGTTTTCCACCGCTGGACGAGAAGCGCCGGGAATTGCTTCAAGAAAGCGAATCGCTGAAGAACCGCCGCAACACGGTATCCGCGGAAGTGGCCCAGCGAAAGAAAAACAAGGAAAACGCCGATGAATTGATTATCGAAATGCGTGAGGTTGGAGACCGGATCAAGGAGCTTGACGAGGAAGTCAGGGCGCTTGAGGTTCAAATTGACGAAATGATGCTGGCAATCCCCAATATTCCAAGCTCAACCGTACCGGTTGGAGCTTCGGAGGACGAGAATGTGGAAGTGCGCCGCTGGAGCGAGCCGAAATCATTCTCTTTTGCTCCAAAAGCCCATTGGGATATAGCGGGCGATCTGGACATTTTGGATTTTGAAGCGGCAGCGAAGGTTACCGGATCGCGGTTTACATTCTATAAAGGGCTGGGAGCCCGGCTGGAGCGGGCGCTGATCAACTTCATGATGGATCTCCACAGCAACGAGCATGGATATGAAGAAATGCTGCCGCCGTACATCGTCAATCGTGACAGCTTGTACGGAACGGGCCAGCTCCCGAAGTTCGAAGAGGACCTGTTCAAGCTGAAGGACAGCGACTATTACCTGATTCCGACGGCGGAGGTTCCGGTAACGAACTATCATCGCGATGAAATTTTGAACGCCGAGGATTTACCTAAATATTACGTAGCGTACAGTTCTTGCTTCCGTTCCGAAGCCGGGGCGTCCGGTCGCGATACGCGCGGCTTGATCCGCCAGCATCAATTCAACAAGGTGGAAATGATCAAAATCGTTCATCCGGAAACCTCGTATGATGAGCTTGAAAAAATGACTACCAACGCGGAACGCGTATTGCAGTTGCTGGGCCTGCCTTACCGCGTGCTGGCTTTGTGTACGGGCGATCTTGGTTTTACGGCCGCCAAAACCTATGACCTCGAAGTTTGGCTGCCGGAGAGCGGCATGTATCGCGAAATTTCCTCTTGTTCGAACGTAGAGGACTTCCAAGCACGCCGGGCGAACATCCGGTTCCGTCCCGAACCGAAGGCAAAACCTGAATTCGTGCATACGCTGAACGGTTCCGGCCTGGCGGTTGGGCGTACGGTCGCGGCGATTTTGGAGAACTACCAGCTCGAAGACGGCAGCGTGGAAATCCCTGAAGTTCTGCGTCCGTACATGGGCAATGTGCAGAAAATTACCAAACGGAAATAGCTTGCGAAGCCGCAGGCGATATGGTAGAATCTGATTTGTTACGCCAATCAGGTTCGCCTTTGGAGAGGTACCGAAGCGGTCATAACGGGGCGGTCTTGAAAACCGTTAGGGTGCAAGCCCACGTGGGTTCGAATCCCACCCTCTCCGTTTAATTTATAAGGTATAAGGACTTAAACCTTCGAGGTTTATAGTCCTTTTCTTTTTTATTTTAAAGGCCGTATTTTCAAAATCCAAAAATTTGATATGATAAATGCAAACGATTTATATTTGTGAGGATACTGCGATGCCGTTATTATTCATTGTGTTTTTGGCTGTCGGTATTTTTACCATTGCCGTTTTAGTTGTATTTATATTTGCAATCCTGCAGTTGAGAAAATCAAACGTATACAAAGTTTTGGCCGTCGTTACCGGTAGCTATCTGCTCGTTCTGATGGTTTTTTTTACATGGAGAATTGCAGATATAACACTATCTCCGACAGCAATCTCTAATGACGGCAGGACTTTTGTTTTTGAAGGCCACCGTTATGCCCCTGCCGGCAGCTCTGAAGGATTTCCGTACGGTCAGAATATAAAAAGGATTGCTCTGCTTAAATATCCGACCGAATCCAATGTAACGGATTTAATAAATAATATATTTTTTCCGTCAAGTCTTTACTCGGAGAGCGGCGATTTTGAAAAAAACGTGCTTTGGGAAAGAGGTCTTATGCTCGAGATAAAATACCGAAGAATGGAATGAGTAAGTACGGAATAATCGGCCTCGAAATGCTTGTATCGGATCTAGCTGGAGGCTGTTCTCATTTTTGTATAATACGGCGGCGTTCATCACACATTAATCCCAGCAGTCAAATTGACGTTTAAGGGAGGGCTTATTTCTCATGACGAAGCCTAAGTCATATACCACGCCGGGAACCGAAAGGGGCTCGGGCGAGCGCCGGGAACATGACCACCGCGGTCCTGAGCCGTTGTCCGGCTCCAAAAAGGTCAAGAACCAAAATCATGTCAGCCACAACAATCCGGAAGGAAGCTAGGAAGCGGATGTCCGAAAATCGCATAAATTTGCATGCCTCAGCCTGCCGCTGAGGTTTTTTTGCTTAATTTTGAATAAAGCAAGACATCAAGCCAAGATAATGTCATAATAAATGTAGGGTGTCCATAGCAGGAAACTGTATTTTTATGAAACGGAGCGATGAAAGAAAAACAATAACCTACCGGAAAGGATCGTGATGCTTTTGAACGCGGTTAATTCTAACTCTTTTCCTATGCCCCCGGCTTCTTCTCCTCAGCAGGCCCGTCAGCATAAACAGCGGCCTTTTAAAAGTACCATCTTTAGAGCTCTATTTATAATGATTGGAGCCATTCTCGTTTCCGTTGCGCTGGAGTTATTTCTGGTCCCGAACATGATCACCGATGGTGGCATCACCGGCATTTCGGTCATGACCTCTTACTTATCAAGTCTGCCCCTGGGTATCTTTTTGTTTTTGTTCAATCTCCCTTTTCTGATTATCGGATATAAGCAAATCGGCAAAACGTTCGCGATTTCCACCCTGCTAGGCATCACGGTCATGTCCATCGGTACGGCGCTGCTGCACCCGGTGGAGGCTTTTGTTCATGATACGCTGCTCGCTTTTGTATTCGGCGGCATTTTGCTTGGCCTGGGAACCGGGATTGTCATTCGTTTCGGGGGATCCCTGGACGGCACCGAGATTGTAGCTATTCTGATTTCGCGCAAGACCGTTTTTTCCGTCGGAGAAATTATTATGTTTTTTAACTTCTTTATCCTGCTCAGCGCCGGGTTTGTGTTTACCTGGGAGCGGGCCTTGTTCTCTCTGCTTGCTTACTATATTGCTTTCAAGACGATCGACATCGTTGTTGACGGTTTGAACGAATCGAAATCGGTGTGGATCATCAGCGACCAGATCGATGAGATCGGGGATGCCATTTTGAGCCGTTTGGGCCGTGGCGTGACGTATTTGTCGGGAGAAGGCGGCTTCTCCGGGGATCCGAAAAAAGTGATCTTTTGCGTAATTACCCGTTTGGAGGAAGCCAAGCTGAAAGAGATCGTCAACCATTACGATGAAAATGCATTTTTGGCCGTAGGAAATATCCATGATGTTAAGGGTGGACGTTTCAAGAAAAAGGCAATCCATTAATTTTTGCGAAATGCCCCAGATCCCTTCCAAATGGTTTATGATATGTAAAGGGTCATAAAAATTGCTATATAAGTTGAACTAAGGATTTAGGACGGAAATATTTCCCGTTTTTTGCAAGGCTGCTTTTCCTTTGTTCAACTTATGTAACTGTACAACTGGGGAGAGGAAAGTTTATATGCCTAAAAGGCTCTTCGTGTCTGGGCTTCTGGTGCTCATGTCGGCGATTCTCGTTTTGTCCGGCTGCAGCTCCAAGAAAGAACCCAAACAAGCTTTAAGCAGTGCCGCCGCTCATGCGGCAGAGATGAAGTCGTATGTGTTGCACAATCAGGTCAAAATCTCCGATTTCAGCTTGGAGTCCGCTGAGACCGTGACCGAACCCGGGGCATCGAATATGGGCGCCGTGCTGTCCATGCTGAAAAACGCGGAAATCAATGTGGATCAGATTTATCAAAAAGACCCGATGCAGACGGAAGCGAAGCTTGAGATCAAGCTGGCCGGCGATGTCGCGACCACTATAACGATCCCGTTCGTGATGACGGCGGAGAAGCTGTACGTGAAAATCCCGAGCATTCCGTTTCTTCCTTTGCCGGAAGGGATTGTCGGGAAGTTTCTCGAGTTGGATCTAGGTGAGCTTGCGAAGCAGAACGGCGGGACGTTTAACCCGGATCTACTCAATCCGGATAAAACGAAGAAGCTGACTTCGGAGTTAACGAATGCGGTGCTTGGCGAATACGACTCGGATAAATATTTTAAAACTATCGATCCGAAAGACGCAGATCTGCCGGATGGCTTGAAAGCGAAGCAGGTCATTCAGTTCAATGTGACGAATGAAACGATGAAGGACGCGGCGGCGATCCTTGTCAACCAGGCGCTTCCGAAGGTGCTGGATATTCTCGGCAAAGAAGAGTACCGCTCCATGCTGCAACTGAAACCCGAGGATATCGAAAAGGCGAAGAAGGACCTGCAAGCCGGCGGTTCCGACCCGTTTGGCCAGACGCTGAATAAGCTGAAGGAGAATTTGCAGATCCATCAGTTCACCGCAACGACGGCGGTGGATGCGAACGATTATCCGGCTTACCAGGACTTGATCGCCAATGTGGAAATGACCGATCCGGGTACGAAGGACAAGATGAAGCTGTCGCTGCAAATGAAGAGTACCCTTAGCCAGATCAACGAAAAGGTTTCGTTTGATATCGGTATTCCGTCCAAGCCGGACACCCTAACGCTGGACGAATTCGAGCAGCAAATGGCTGGTATGGGATACTAAAAATAAGCCAGAAGAAGAAAACCTCCAAGATCACGATTCTTGTGATTTTGGAGGTTTTTCGGTATTTTTGCGCAAGCAGCGGAAAAACAGAGTCAGCAGGGAGGCGCATTCTTCCTGCAGAACGCCGGCGGTAATTTCCGTCCGGTGATTAAAGCGGGGCTCCTGCAGCAGATTCATCAGCGTACCTGCGCATCCCGCTTTCGGGTCGGGAGCTCCGTAGATGACGTGAGGCACCCGGCATTGAACGATCGCCCCGGCGCACATGGGACAAGGCTCCAGCGTGACGTAGAGGCGACAGTGCAGCAGCCTCCAGGCGCCGAGGGCCTCGCTAGCTTCGCGGATGGCGATCATTTCCGCGTGTGCGGTTCCATCGCGGGAGCTTTCCCGTAAATTGTACCCTCGGCCAACAATTTCGTCTCCATAGACAATCACGGCCCCGATCGGGACTTCGCCGATAGATTCCGCCTTTTTGGCTTCAAGAATCGCTTCGTTCATCCAATGCTCATGAGAAAAAGAAGAAACCGGCGGCTCCGGGATAAAAGGGAGAGGCATGTATAAATTTTCAGCTCCTTCGGTTAATATTCACAGGGATTGTCCAACGAACAAGCATTCGTTGTTAACATGATGTGGGTAACATTGTGTATAACCAGTCACTTATCCCCATTGTTATACACATATTAGACGTAAAGAATGTTAGTATGTTCACAATCTGTGAATAACTTATTCGCGTAAGCCAATAAGAATTAGGTATTTTTACTTATTGTAGGGAAGTGAACTGGGAATTTCAACGTCTTTGCAAAACTTGTCGTAAAAGGTATGATGAGAGTGTGAATTGAGGTTCTACCAAAAATAGTAAAATTATAGCCTTCAAGGTGGGAAGCACTTGACTATAAAAACCAAATTAGCGGTTATTATCGCTGCTTTTGCCTTAATCGTGCTGGCTCTGAATATGACGCTTAGTTATTTTTTTACTTTGGATAATTTGCGAAACGAGAGCGAAGCGAACATGATGCTAACGGCGAAGCACATCGCTTTTTCTGTCGAACAAAGTCGATCCGTATACCAATATGTCAAATTAACCTTTGGCAGCGGGGATATGACGGAAGGCATTTTAAACATGACCAGTCCGGAAAAAATCGCCCGGGAAACGCTGAATGCGAACAGCAGCCTTCTGGAGATTACGGGCATCGATCCGGAGACCTTTGGCGCTAGAAAACAGTTGGTGTTTGGAACCTATCAGTTTAACGACGACAAGGTGGTTATTGAGGCATCACGGAAAGCGCTTGCTAAAAACATCAGCCTGCTATATGACACAAAAATAGATGGTCGGCATGTTTTGCAAAGCTTTGTTCCCATCCGTCCGGAAAACCAGGATCCCTACGTTATACGAATTATTTCAAGCTATTCGCCGATCGCGTCGGCCGTTTCAAAGCATCTGGCGTATGAAGCCGCGATTTCGATTGTTTTTCTTGTGATCGTTTTATCTGCCAGCTATGTGATTGCAGGGTGGTTGCTGCGCCCTGTTCAAAATATATTTTCCCGGGTAAGCCAATTATCCTCCGATCAATTTGAACAAACGTTCCAGCTTGACCGTAAGGACGAGCTTGGCGTGTTGGCGCGGCAGATTAATGCCATTGCGGATAAATTGGGCAAGCGCGCGCAGGAGATCAAGCGAAAAAACGAGGAGAACCTGTCGATGAAGGAGTTTCTGGAATCGATCATCAATCAGACTGCGGATGCGATCCACATCACGGATCTGGACGGCAAAGTCCTGCAGGTGAATGCGGCTTTCGAAAGTTTGTACGGATGGAGAAGCCAAGAGATCATCGGTTCCGTCCTTGATATTTTTCCTCACTATGAGGAGGAGGAATTTCCGGAAAGCGCCCGGAAAGGGGGATTGGACGTGTCCGATCCGCTATTGACCGAGACGGTGCGAAAGCGCAAGGATGGCAGTCTGGTTGAGGTCAGCATCAGCGTGTCTCCAATCTATGACCAAAGCGGGAGAATTACCGCTTATATCAGCATTTCCCGTGACATGACGGAGCATAATCGCATGGACGAGCTCCTTCGGCGTTCGGAAAAATTGACGACGGTAGGACAGCTGGCGGCAGGGGTCGCGCATGAGATTCGCAATCCGCTGACCACGCTGCGGGGATTCCTGCAGATACAGCAGCATGCCAAAACCGTGAATTCCATGCACACAGGGGTGATGCTCTCCGAGCTGGACCGGATCAATTTGATCGTCAGCGAATTTTTGATCTTGGCCAAACCTCAAGCCGTTCAGTTTCTGACAAAGGACATTCGGTTCACGCTGGGAGATGTCATTTCTTTACTGGACAGCGAGGCTCATTTGCGCAACATTGAATTTGAAGTTCATTTCGCCAAGACGCCAATTTGGGTACACTGTGAAGAGAACCAAATAAAGCAGGTGTTCATTAACGTACTTAAAAATGCGATGGAGGCCATGCCCGGCGGCGGAACGATCCATCTGCAAATGAAAGAGGAGGAGCACGACCAGGCAGTGCTTCAGGTTATTGATGAAGGCGAGGGTATCCCGAAGGACAGATTGCAGAGGCTTGGCGAGCCGTTTTTTACGAACAAGGAGAAAGGCACCGGGCTGGGACTTATGGTAAGCCAGCGAATCATTGAAAGCCATCGGGGTACGATGAAGTTTGCCAGTGAGCTCGGAAAGGGAACCGTGGTCACCATAACATTGCCGAGTGTTTCTCCGGAAGAGCCTGAACAAGATAACGGGGTGGAAATACATAATGAGAATCAATAAATTCATTAGCGAAACCGGTTTTTGCTCCAGACGCGAAGCGGATAAGCTGGTGGAGCAGGGGAAAGTGACGATCAACGGCGTCACAGCTCTTCTGGGCAGCCAAGCTGAGCCCGGGGACGATGTCAGGGTCAACGGAAGGCCCATCGAGACAAAGCGGTCTCAGCACGTATATATCGCGCTTAACAAGCCGGTTGGAATTACCAGCACGACAGAGCAGCACATCAAGGGGAATATCGTCGATTTTGTCGGACATGAAGAACGGATTTTTCCGATCGGGCGCCTGGACAAGGATTCGGAAGGATTGATTCTGTTGACCAGCGATGGAGATATCGTCAACAAAATCCTGCGTGCGGAAGGCAAGCATGAAAAGGAGTATATAGTAACGGCCGACAAACCGTTAACGCCTTCCTTCTTGAAGGCTATGAGCGAAGGTGTAAAGATCTTGGGTGAGAAGACGCTGCCCTGTGAGGTGACCCGTGTTGCGGAGCGTGTGTTCCGGATCATTCTTACGGAAGGGAAAAACCGCCAGATTCGCCGGATGTGCAGCGCCCTCGGGTATGAAGTGCGGAAGCTGCAGCGCGTCCGTATTATGAATATCCGTTTGGGCAATCAGAAAATCGGAACCTGGCGGGATTTGACGGAGCAGGAGAAACGCGAGCTGGGTCAGGCTCTGAATTATACTCTCTATTAAAATCGGTATTCACGCACGGCCGCTAAGTATAAGAAAGGCCCTCACTCTACGGTGAGGGCCTTTTATGGTGAAATATTAGCGCGCTGTGGTTGCGCCAAGCTGTTGTTGATTGCTGCTATCCTGATATTTCCGGATGATGGATACCTCAACCCGGCGGTTTTGGGCGCGTCCCGTCGCGGTGGCATTACTGGCGACAGGATGGTATTCGCCGTAGCCGCTGTTGCTGAACTTCTTGGGATCCAGATTGGTATTGAGCAGCAGAATCTTCATGAAGTTAAGGGCCCGGGCCGAGCTCAAATCCCAGTTGGAGGAGAACTTGTTGTTGGAAATCGGGATATTGTCGGTGTGGCCGGAAACGATGACTTCATAATCCGGGAATTGCTGGAGCATCGCCGAGATGGCTTTGGCGAGTATCCGGGCGTCCGGCTTCACTTCTGCTTCTCCCGAAGGGAACAAGGCTTTGTCGCTGATTGTGATCATGAGCTGGGATTGATTCAATTTCGTATCCAGCTCGTCGGTCAGGCCGTTGTTTTTGATATAATTGTCGAGCTGCTTTTTGAGGGCCTCCAAGCTTTCCTGCTCTTTACGCATCAGTTCGCTTTTATTGTTCATGGCGCCGTCAGAAGAGGGCTTTGGAATTTGTTTATCACTGATCGAATTTTTGGTGTTGCTGTTCATGGAGTTTTGATCCAGAACACCCATACCTCCGGTCAGCACGCTGTTAAACGCTTCGCTCATTTCCTCGAATTTGTTCGCATCAATGGTACTCATCCCGAACAGTACGATAAAAAGCGCCAACAGCAAAGTCATCAAGTCAGAATAAGGGAGCAGCCAGCTCTCGTCGGAGTGCTCCTCGTGATCCTGGTGCTTATTCTTTTTGCTCACCTTCACCCGCCCCCTTTTCTAGAATTTCCGCACGTTCGGCAGGGGTTAAGAAGACAGCCAGCTTCTGTTGAATGGCAATTGTGGATACGCCGGATTGAATGGATAGAAGACCTTCCACCATCATTAGCCGGATCTCCATTTCTTTCTTGGAGAGACGTTTCAGCTTATTGGCAATCGGATGCCATAAAACATAACCGGTAAATATACCAAAAATCGTAGCGATAAAAGCACCCGAAATCGCATGGGACAACCGTTCGATATCGCTCATGTCCGACAATGCGGCGATCAGGCCCACAACGGCTCCAAGTACCCCGAGCGTCGGCGCGTACATCCCGGCTTGGGCAAAAATGAGCGCACCGGCTTTATGCCGCTCTTCGGTTGCCGCAATATCCTCCGTGAGAACATCCTGGACAAATTCCTGGTCGTTTCCATCAATAATCATGCGCATACCGCCGCGAAGGAAATCATCATTTATTTCTTCTACCTTGGCTTCCAGGGCCAGCAGCCCCTCGCGCCGGGTAATGGTCGCCCATTCCATAAACAGCGTAATGAGTTCCGCCTTGCTGATCATTTTCGGTTTTACGACCGTCATTTTTAGCAATTTAGGGAATTTCTTCAGTTCCGTCATCGGGAAGGCCATGAACAAAGTGGCCGCCGTACCGACGAAGATGATGACGAAGGCTGCAGGGTTGGAAACCAGGCTTGCGATAGGCGCCCCTTTCAGGAACATCCCTACAATAAGCGCTATGAGTCCGAGAATAAGTCCGATAATTGATGAAATTTCCATTGTACACCTCGTCCTTGAGATAAATTGATTCCAATCTTTGGCCAAACCGCATCCTTGCAGATTGACTCCTTTGGTTTTTCCAAAAAAATGATTTATCTACTTTATCGACAGATTTCCGTTTTTTTTTAAGTGGTTTTTTCCGGTATAATAAGATCACAGCCTGAAGAACAGGGTCAAGAAGGGAGATTGTTGCCCGTGGGAGTAAAGCACGGTAGGGACTATGAATATATTCTGGCAGATTTGACGGCCGCAGTCGGCCGCATCTCGGATAGCTACGAATTTTTCGAAATGGAGCAGGAAGATTGGGAACGGTTGTCTGCTGAAGAAAAAAATGAGGTATGGGAGGCGCTGGCCGAGGATCTGTTCTACGGGCTTGGGACGGAACCCGTGATTTCGGTAGGAAGCGCGGTTGTGATTTACGATGCCGAGACGCATCGGATAAATTTCCTTATCGGGGAAGAAGAGCTTACCTCCATCAAGCTGGTTTGATGGCAAACAAAATATTTAATAATAGATGATGTTATAGAGTCTCTTTGGACTAAGGCGCATGAAGATGAGATCAGGGGAATACAATATGTAGCAAAGAGCCCGGCACAACATCAGTGAAACCGTTATCTAAAGGGAGCTCTTGAAGAGAACGGGGAGGAAGAAAAATGCCGTTTACACCGCAGGAAATAGAGGCGCACCTGGAAAAATTGGAAGGATGGGAGCTTGAGGAAGGACGCTGGATTTACCGAAAATATACGTTCTCCAATTTTATGAAAGGGATTGCTTTTGTGGATGAGGTCGCCGCCATTTCGGAGGCGTTTAATCATCACCCTTTTATCACCATTGACCACAAAACCGTGACGCTTCGTTTAACAACTTGGGAGGAAGGCGGAATTACGGCGATAGACATCAAAGAAGCCCAGCAATATAATGAGGCATTTGAAAAAACGCGTTCCGCCGATTGACGGGTCGAGGGCGATTAAATCGATAGCTTGCCAAAAAGCCCGCCAGGAACTTCAGGTTCCCGGCGGGCTTGCTTTGCTTTGCGCCGATGCCGTCATTTTTTCTCGGAGAGCCACATCGCGACGTTAGCAATTTCCTCATCTTTCAAACGATCTTTGAATGAAGGCATCATTCCGCCCTTGCCCTTGGTAATAATTCCATACAATTCGTCAGCCGTCAGCTCCGCTCCGATCTTCTGCAGGTTGGGACCTACCTGTCCCTGCAGCTGGTCTCCATGGCAACTGATGCAGTTCGCCTCAACCGTGGCTTGGGCTTGCTCGGCATTTAAAGTAACTGCGGGCATTTGAGGCTTAGCCTCCTGTTCGGTTTGCTCCCTGCCCGGCAGGGTGAACATCAGCACGACAGCCAAAGCGCATGCCGCGAAAAAAAGTCCGCTCATGATCCACTTTTGCATTCCATCGCCCCTCCATATGTAAGCTACCATTTCCATTATAACGGAACAATATGGTGGATCATAGCCTTTATGTCAAAAATAGCACACAATCAACGAAAAATACTGCCATTAAAGTGCAATTTATCATAGGCGATTTGTCGGTTTGGTCGAATGCAGTTGCGAGCGGCACTTACGCAAGACCGGGATCTCCACGGTAGACCATACAGTAAAAGGGTTTGGATACGCCTCCGGGGGTCATTTTCTCGTATAGGTCGGTGATCGTAAAGCCAGCTTTCTGGTAAGCCCGGATCGCCCGGTTGTTCCAAGTGAGAACCTCCAGATCAACCTCGTGGTCCGGATTTCTGCGAACCGCTTCTTTTACGATTGCGGAAACAAACGCCTTTCCGTGGCCGTGTCCGCATAATTCAGGCTTCATGCCAATTCCTAAGCGTGTTACGCCGGTAAGGGGGAAATATTGGGCGAAACCCGCCATTACTCCGTTCTCGTCTAAAACGGAAACATATTGCTCGGCCCGCAAAACCGGGTTGCCAAACTCCACATCAAGCGCTTTCATTTGCTCCCACGGGAGCCAGCCATAAATATCGTAAGGGGAGTCGTAACGCCAGGTGCAGATTTCCGCGCCATGACTTTCCTCCATGGGAACGACATGAAATTCCGGGATAAACTTATCCATCTTTGCGCCTCCTTCTAATGTAGGAATGCCGTCACTAAGATGAACTCCGTAGAATCTTGTAACCTCACTCTACCGGGAAAAGACGGGCTTGTAAATATTCAATTGAAACACGCAGGAAAACGGTAACCTTTCGCGGGCTTATCTCGTTATATAAGCAGGGAACAAAAAACCGCTCCGATTCCGGCAAGAATCAGGGCGGCTCCAAAATAGAGGGTCAAATAAAGATTCATGAAATCAGTTTGCGGCAAATACGGAAAATTTGTATTGGCTCAGAATTCTTTTCGCTCCAACGTAACGGTTGTTGTAGTAGTTGTTGCTCAGCTTGTCGATGCGGATGCCTTTTGAGGAAGAGGCGTGCGCAAAGCTGCCGTCACCGACGTAGATGCCAACATGGGATACTCCGTTGCCAAGCGTATTGAAGAAGACAAGATCGCCCGCTTTCAAGTTGCTTTTGGCTACCGGCGTTCCTTGCTTGTATTGGGCGGTTGATACGCGAGGAAGCTGAACGCCGATTTTGCTGAACACGTATCTGGTAAATCCGGAGCAATCGAACCCGGCAAGGGTGGTTCCTCCGAATTTGTAAGGTGTGCCGTATACGGATTTGACGACACTGCTCAAAGTAGTCGTAGTCGGTGTGGCCGCAAAGGCACTTCCGGCTCCCATAGTGAACACCAAAGCCAAACTCGTTACCGCTGCTGCAATCGTCTTTCTCATGATGTCTTGCTCCTTCCGAGGCCTGCGAGGTTAGCTTAAGGATTCGGTTGAAGGTTCCCTATGATCCCTTTGGAGCGAGATCAATTCACCCTGATGTGGTTCCCCCGTTTCCCGTGCACCGGGAATTCGGCAGTTTTGTTGTAGTATGTGCACAAAAACAAAGTTACAGCAAAGATTACAAAGTTGTTACTATTGCCTTTGGTTATTCTACCAAACGCGCCCAGCTTTGACAAGTTCGATGCCTGATATTTAAGAAAAAGAAGGCTTAAGTCCTGATTGAAATGGCCGTCAGCCGGGTAATGATTCCTAGATGGGAAATACCAAATAAATAGAAAAAACCCGCAAGAAAATGATCGAAGCATCGAATCACTTTCTTGCGGGTTTCCGGTTCCTGATTATTCTACGTTGTCTTGCTCAGCGGAATCTCCTGTAACGTCTTCATATTTGTCGGTACTCATAACGCGTTTAGCGCCAACATAACGCTCAACATAATACTTTTCGCTTAATTTGCTGATGACTACTCCATTGGAAGAGGAGGCATGAGCAAATTTCCCGTCGCCTACAAATACTCCTACGTGTGAAACGCCTTTGCCGGAAGTGTTAAAGAAAACCAGGTCGCCTGGGATCAACTCATCTTTGGAAACGGCGGTTCCCATTTTGTATTGAGAGCCGGATTGATGAGGAAGCTTGATACCAAGCTTAGAGTACACGTACATCGTAAATCCAGAGCAATCGAAGCCTGCTGTGGTTGTTCCACCGGATACATAGCTGGATCCAAGAGCCGAATCGACTACAGTGTCCAGTTTGGAATCCGCGAAAGCGCTACCAGCTCCAATTGTGAAAAGAATGGCAAAACTTACTGCTGCTGCGGCTAACTGTTTTTTCAAGAAGTTATGCTCCTTCCAATGCCTACGAGGTTAGCTTGAGGATTCGGTTGAAGGTCCCCTATGATTCCTGACTTCGGAATCAATTCACCCAAAATGGTTCCCCCGTTTCCCTGGCGAAGGGAATTCGGCTCTTAGTTCACACCTGAAATTACTAGTTCGTCATTCAGTAGAAGATTCTTGCCAAAGGTGACAAAAATGATTACAAAACTGTTACTGAAATTGTGCTGTTGTTATTGTAACAAATACAGGCATCTTTTGGCAATGGTTAATTAACAAGTTTAAGAGGGCACTTTAACGCACAAGGCCCCCGCGTATCCGCGGAGGCCTTGTGCTTTCAAGGTTTGAAAGTGGTGAAAAAAAATTAACTATTTTGTGACTTGGCTTGCCAGAGCCGATATTGAGAGGTGACTCTCCATATTTTAAACGCGCTGCGAATAAGAGGATAGGATTGCTGCAGAATCAGGGCGAGAAGGCCGGTCCAAATCCAAGAAACCGTGCCGAATAAAGTGAAAAGAACAAGTCCGAAAGCGATGAGAATCAGGGATATGGCGAGACCCTGAAGAAGATGCCTGAAACAAATCAACAGGGAATTCCATACACCGGCTTTGAACAAGTAGCCAAACAATGCGAACAGCAAGGTTTGCCGGATGAACCATCCGTAAGCGAGCCAGCCCAGCACATAGCCGAGGATCGTTAAGGAGGATGGCAGGTCAAGTCCTTTTTGCAGCAGGCCGGGCCACAGAGAGGTCAGCTTTGGAATAATCCAGAGCGAAGGCAGCAAAGTAAGCGCAAGCTCCAGGATATAAAAAAGGACAACCGGCTTCCAGAATTCCTTCATTCCCTGAAAAAGAGGAAGCCCCGTTCCTCTGGCGTCATTTGGAACAAGTCCGTAAAGAATTCCGGCCTGGATTAAGGGGGTCATCAGCAGACGGACCGCAGTCATGCCAATCAGCAGCCAGAAATACAGGCGTACATCCGGGTTGGTGCTTAGCCCGAGCTGTCCTTCGAACAGGAACAGGATCCGGCTGAGCCCGGTGGGCGGCGGGTCAGGGTATCTTTGCAGTACCTGGGTCACTGCGGTGTCGATGAGCCTGTAAAGGAAAATCCCCCACAGCAGCTGGTACAAAAACAGGATGATGACGGAGGGAAACTGGTTCTTCATCAGGCTCCAGCCTTGGCGCACATAGGTCATATCCTTCTCTCCTTAAAGTTTTGTGAGTAGGGTAGTTCAATAATTCATCTTTTGATCACAAAGCTAAGCATGAAGCCTAATCGGCATCGAATCTTGAATTGAGCCGGGCCTTCCGTTGCTCACGTAGGTTCAGCCTACGCTCCGCTACTCAGTCCCTAGCTTCATCCAACCTTCTCGGTGCTGAAAATCTGAATTATTGAACCATTTTTAAAGTTTCAAGCACTTCAAAACTACTTCGTAAGCATTCGCCTTTGTGAACGGATTTCTAATCCATTTGAATTAAATGAATCAAAGAAAACCAGGAGCAACAGCAATCGAAAGAATATTTCACACGGCTGCCGTTATGTGGATTCAATCTTTGGTTCAACTTATTTAGCTTTTAAGCCCGATCACCACAAGAACGAGCCGAGCACGGTCTCCAGCAGCTTGGTTACGCTGATATTGGAGCGGGTTCTGACTGGTTCGGGGACTTCGGCTTTCAAGTAATTGTTGATGTGCTTGTTTTCGAGCACGAGGGTATAGTCGGGATCGATTTGCACCCAGGCTAAGGGTTCTTTGTAATCCAGCTTGAGCTGAACCTTGCTGCCTTCCCCGTTCCACTGTTTCCGGACGATGTGACCGTCCTTGAAGGTGAAGAGCAGCGGCACTTTGGGGGCGGATCCGCCTTTTCGGCTGATATCGATCGTGGATTCGTATACTTCGGTGCCCTTCCGGTTGACCTGATTCACCGTGATTCGATCGACCGAGAAGTCGGCCATTTTCCCATCATAGACATACTGCGAGAAGTAGGTTTTCCAAGAGCGACCCGTAACCTGCTCGACAACCTGTTGGAAGTCCGCGGTTGTGGGATGCTTGAACCGGTATTTGATGCTGTAGGTCGACATAATCCGTTTCATCGTCCGGGTTCCCACACGCCGTTCGATATCAAGCAGAATCAATTTGCCGCGGTAATATGCGTTTTTGGCATAGCTGTCCCCGGATCCGTATTTCCAGGCGTTTTGCGTAAGTGAAGCCGGGGTTGTGATCAAAGCCGACTGAATCGGCAGATTCGGGGTAATGCCGAATTCCTGCTCCATCAATTTATCTTCCGCGTATGAGGTAAAAGCTTCGTCAAGCCAAGCTTCTTCGAACTCATTGCTGGCGACCATGCCGTAGAAAAACTGGTGCCCGATTTCATGAATAACCGTCCTTTCCAGTTCGTCGTAACCGGGAGTATCGCTGCTTGCGCCAAAGGCGGTAATCAGGGTTGGATATTCCATTCCTCCGGCTCCGTTCCCCAGTGCGGGGGGCACGACGATGGAGAGAGTGGAGTAGGGATAACGCCCGTACCATTTGCTGAAGTTGGACAATGCTACTTTGGCGGCGTAGAAGTAACGTTCCTTCAGATCCTCGTGGGCGGGATCCAAGTACAGCTTGATGCGGACCCCCGGTACGTCTGCGGACGAGAAGGGCTCTTCCGCGTAAACGAAGTCGGGTGAGGTGGACCAGGCAAAATCATGAACGTCGTCGGCGTAATATTGCACGAACTTTCGTCCGTTTTGAATAACCGCGGCCTTGGTCGGAAATCCGGTTGCCGCCACCGTGTATTTTTCCGGGACGTTGATTCTTACGCTGTATATGCCAAAATCGGAATAAAACTCGGAATTCCCGTGGTATTGGTGCAGGTTCCAGCCTTCCGTCGTACGGTCGCGCGTCCCCACAGGTTCATAGACGCACAGTTTCGGAAACCATTGGCCGGCCATGACGAAATCGCCCGCAGTCCCCATTCTGGCAAAGACCTTCGGCAGCTTGACGGTGAATTTCAGGTTCAGTGTGATGCTCTCTCCGCCTTGAACCGAGACGGGAAGCCGCACCTTCACCAAGGTTTTATCCTTTGAATTTCCGTCGTCGGGCTGGACGTACTGAATCCGGTGGAGCAAGGAGATTCCGTCGGTCGTCCGCAACTCCGTGAGCTCCATGGAGCCCCAGCCGTCTTTAGGCATGACATCGCCGCGGAGCTTGCCTCCGGATTCCTTCATAAAGGTTGAATCGCCCGAGGCGAATGCGTTGGGATATAAATGCAAATACAACTCATTTACGCTTTTTTTACCGGGATGGGTCCAGGTCAGCGACTCCGTGCCGGTCAATGTGCCTTCCTGCTCGTTCAGCTTCACGTCGATGTGGTATTCCGTGACCCGGTTGCTTAGCACCTCCGCCTTAGGCTGCTGAATGCTTTCAATCGGCGGGGCGACCGGCGTTTTGCTCGCTTTTTGGACGGCCCCAGGCTTGCCCTTTTCCGGAGCAAACGAAGACAGGTTCTGTTTTTGATGCTGATGAAGCGCAAAAAAGGCCGTTCCCAGGATGAGGCATAGAGAAAGGATCGAAATGCCGAAGATATTAGTTCGTCGGGTCATACAATGGATACCTCCCGTTGACAAGCATCTAAAGCATGTATATGTTTGCATCTGGGAGATTATTAGCTAAAATTAAATTAATCTGAACCGGCTCCAATCCGGCAGTGGGGGCTCGTGGAGGAATGGAGGGAATTATGGACAATTCGCAGAAATCGGATAAAAAAATATTCGCTTTGAACATTATCAGCAATAACGAGAAAAGCAAACATAAAGGTTTCGGCGCGGGTTCGATCGATTTGAACAGCATGTCCCCCGTCATTATTGACGGAGATGACATTTATATCGATACCGGCGCCATGCATGCCAAAAGCAAAGCGGAGAAGGGAATCAAGTTCTCGACGAACCGCGAGGACGTTCCCGAAGGACGGCAGGTATGGATTGTCTGGGTCGCGGTGGACCGCGGACCGGAGGGGCAGTTTTACGGCGGGATGACCGCCTGCGAGATGTGGATCGACGCCGAAGCGCGCCGCGGCTGGAAGATTCTTGCCGATCACGTCAATAAAATGGATTACGCGCTGAAGCGCAGAGTTATATTGGACGGGTTAACCGGCGAGCAAAAAGCGGGACTGAAAAAGCTGCTGATGGGCACGAATGCGGACTGGTGGGAGCGTACGCCGGAGGAATTGAAGGCGGTTTTGTAGAGAAGAAAAGTTTATAGAAAAGAAAATCAATAGCGATCATTCGTGTGATGGAACTGCACGAATGATCGCTATTTTTAACGAGCCTGATTTATCCGCAACGCTTTACCGCAGATCACTTTTTAGATAAATCATAACTTTTGGGGGTAACCGTGTTGACGCCGAAAGGCTTCCAGTCGAACTGAAGCACGGATCCCGAACGGCCGGTGTATTTTAAACCGTCATCAAGCTTGAAATCATAGGTGTCAATCATTTGAATGCTTTCCTGATCGAGCAGACTTAGATAAAGCTCCGTCTTCTCCCCTGTGGTACGGTCGATCAGCAGCAAAGTGCCTTGGGAATACGGGCGAATCAGCATGATGTCCTTATCCAGGACTTCCAGGCTGTAAATATCTTTCGTACCGCCTAATTGATCCATATCGATCGCTTCGGCAAGCGTGCCATTCGGCGTGTACAATTTGGCTTGATGACCGTCGCTCAGCACGATTTTGCCGTCAAACGTCAAGACGTTATTGTTCAGAATCACATAAGATGCCGGACTCCCGAAAGACATGGTGGATTGCTGCACGATTTTACCGTTATGGATCAGAACTCGGCACCAGTCATTCTTAAAATGGGGCTCGCCATAAGAGTTGCCAATATCGAGAACATAGGTGGCTGCGTCAACTTGCTTGGCTTCCATGCCTAACACGTCAGGGTATTTAAAGATGACCTCCCCCGCGCGCGAGGGCAGCTGGCCGCTCGGGCCGGCGTAAATCACGCCGTGCTCCCGGTTCATCCAAAACAGCATATTGCCGGTACGCGAAGTTGTATATTTCATTGCATAGTCGGTGCTTATTTCAGTTGGTTTTTTCGACGTGACGGTGATTCCGAACAGTTTGGCGAAAAGAGAGGCCGGGACATACGTTACTCCTTTTTTAGCCAGGACGGGGGCACCTAAAGTAACGGTCCGGTTTCCTTTTCCTTCGGCTTTGGAGCTTCCGATTTTCAGTTTGGCCCACTGCTGGATTCCGGTCACTTCAACCGTATTTGTCTTACTGTCGAATCCGGCCTGTAAATCAAGAAACATCGCCGTTTCTTTCAACGGCAGATAAAGCTGACCCGATTGCTTAAAAGTCGGGCCGGCAAGTCCGTATTCGTTCTGCACCTTCGCCGGCGCGGCGGCGTCCGTCCGGCCCGGACGCATGCCGGGTACGTTCCCGACGGTTATCGTGATGGACAACACAAGCATAGCGGCAGCTATTTTGACAAACGACCCTGAACGTTTCATATTTCGGTTGCCTCCTAATATGGATGGAATAGATATCCTACAGTTAGACGACTAACAATTGGAAAAAGTTGTGACACCCAGGAAAAAGCCCCCCTGTCAAAGACAGCGGGGCTTATGAAGGCATCGGATTAGGGTTGTTTCGCTTTTCCCAAAAGCACCGTGAGTCCTAGCAGAGTCACGATTATGGTCGCTCCCATATCGGACAGGACGGCGATCCAAAGCGTCAAATATCCGGGAATCGTCAGCAGTAGAGCAATCAGCTTAAGCGTCAGGGAAATACCGATATTCCAGGAAATGACCCGGCTGGTCAGCCGTGCAACCCGGATGGCTCCGGGGAGCTGCCCAAGATGATCCTGCATCAAAACAATATCCGCGGTCTCGATGGCACTATCGGTCCCTTTGCCCATCGCGATGCCCAGGCGGGAAGCCGCCAGGGCTGGAGCATCATTGATGCCGTCGCCGACCATGGCGACGTTCCAGCGTCCGGATAGTTCTTTGATCCGTTCAACTTTCTGCTCCGGCAGCAGGCCGGCGAACCAATCGGTGACTCCGCTTTTTGCCGCAACGGGACGGGCGGCCCGTTCATGATCTCCCGTCAGCATAACGGTATGCTTGATCCCGGCCCGATGCAGCTGGGCGATCACGTCCGGGCTTTCCGGGCGCAACTCGTCGGCGAGGCCGAACAGGCCAAGCACGCTGTTGCTGTCTGCGGCGAGCACAACCGTCAGGCCTTCCGCTTTTAAGCGTTCGAGGTCACCCGCAATCTTTTCACGAGCAGTTGCGGTCAAATAGACCTTCTCCAGCATTTCCTCGCTGCCGACAAAGTAACGGATTCCGCCCAAATCGGCGCTGAGTCCCAAGCCGGGATACGTGGTTAACTGGTTTGGCTTCGGCAGTCCGTCCGTTTGGGAGGCATCATTGTCGGAAGCAGGGGAAACTATGCCGGGAATAGGACCCGCCGGTGCGGCGTTTTCAGCGACATGGCGCATGATCGCGGCGGCCAGCGGGTGCAGCGAGCCGCTCTCCAAAGCGGCTGCGGCCTTATGAAAGCGCAGCGGATCATAGACGATTTCTCGGACGACTGCAGGACGCCCTTTGGTTAGGGTGCCGGTTTTATCGAACGCGATCGCGTCGATTTTGCCGAGCTGTTCCAGATGCATGCCGCCTTTCACAAGCACGCCGCTGCGGGCGCTGCGGGTCATCCCGCTTACCAGCGCGATCGGCGAAGAGAGCACCAGGGCGCAAGGGCAACCGACGATCAAAATCGCCAAACCTTCATAGACCCACTTCATCCAAGGCTCTCCCATCAGGAGAGGGGGAATGAGCATAATCAGCGCGGCCAGAATCATGATGGCTGGCGTATATACTCGCGCAAACTTATCGATAAAAAGCTCGGTAGGCGTCTTCGTATCCTGGGCCTCGCGGACTAGGTGCATGATTTTGGCCAACGACGAATCCTCGTAAGGCTTCGCAATCGTGATCATTAGCAATCCTTCCGCATTGATGCTGCCGCCAAAGACGGGAGTTCCCGGGCTCTTCGGTACAGGAATGGACTCTCCCGTGATGGCCGCCTCATCAACGGCGCTGTGTCCTTCAAGGACCGTTCCGTCCGAAGGAATACGTTCTCCGGCGCGAACGGCGACGATATCCCCGCTTTGAAGCTTGGCGATCGGTACGGTAACCTCTTCGCCCCCGCGGATGAGCGTCGCCTGCTTCGGAGCGGCGTCCAGCAGCGCCTTGAGCGACTTTCTGGCCCGGCCCATGCCGTAGCCTTCGAGCAGCTCGTTAAATCCGAACAAAATCGCAACCAAAGTGGCTTCTTCCCATTGCCCGATCAGAACGGCGCCCGTAATGGCAACGGTCATCAGTGAATCCATGTTGAATTTCAGACGAAGCAGATTCCGGAAACCTTTAATGAACGTAGGGTAGCCGCTGATCACCAGAGAAATGAAATAGACCGGGATCAACACGAACAGCGGAATAGAGCCGTTCAGCGCCAAAGCGGCGGCGTAAAGCAGGATGGAAAGACCAAGCGGCCAGAATTCGGACCAATGCAGCCCCGTCTTGTCCTCGCTTGCTTCTTCTTTCGCGGGGCTCAGTTCGGGTACAGCCGAACTTTCATCCGTAGAATCGTTCGCCTCCCTGGCATGCTCCGGCCGGATCAATGCAGCCCCGTCCTTGCTCAGAATGCGCTCGACAAGAGCGAGATCCACTTGCGGATGGATCAGCAGACGGCTGCTGTTGTACATCAGAGAGGCGTCTTTGCCGTGTTCGAGCTTTTGAATTTCTTCCTGCATTTCGCGCGTGCAATTGGGACAGGAGAGGCCTTGAACTTGATATTCGACACGATCTTCCAAACCTAATCCGGCATTGTTCATACCAATGCCCACTCTCTTTGGTGCTCCCGGGTCATCTTGACCAGAGCCTGAATGTGATGGTCGCTTAAGGAATAGAGCACGTTTTTTCCCTCTTTACGCGACTTGGCGATATTCATCAGCTTGAGCTGACGCAGATGATGCGACGCGGTTGCGACGGAGCTGTCCAAAATGGCAGCAATGTCGCATACGCACAGCTCTTCGCCGTCCTGAAGGAGATAGACGATTTTAACCCGGTTCGGGTCGGACAAAGCTTTGAAAATCTGCGCCATGCCGACAATCTCGGTTTCATTCAGTTTTTTTCGCAGTTCATCCGTCTTAACGGGGTTCGTACAAAATTGTTCGCAGAAATCATCCTGCGGTAGCGGGTTTGTAGCCATACGGACCGTCTCCTGTCGTAAGGATTTAATTGAAAACTCATGCTCAACCCAGAAATCAGTGCTTGACGGGGCTGATCGAAGAGGAAGCGTCTTCCTATTTCGTCTAACGAACCCAGGAATCCTTATTCGTCCCAAAACAGCACCAAATGCGTGTTTTCGGACCCAATAAGGGCTGTGGGATCCGTTACATTTCTCAAGCGCATGATTTCGCTAAAATAACGGCATTTCGATTCGTTAGAAGACTGACGTTCGCTGCATCTTCTTGTCAAGCACCGATTTCGGTATGGAGCCAAGATTTATGCTATATAAATTGAGCCAAAGATTGAACGTAAATCATTCAAATATTCATTTGATTGTTTGAATGTAGTATATCGCCTTTTCGTATTTTATTCAAACGATCGTTTGAATGTTCGCAAAAAAAGAAGACGCCTCGCAGCGCCTCAATAAATACTCAACATCGATTTTCATATTATCCTGTCCAAACCTGCGCATTCGGATCAATGACAGACACATAGCGGTTATCCCGAAAATAAAATCTCCACGGCTTGGCGGCATACTCTTCCGAATAGTCGATGTTCACCCGCGGGGCTTGCATGATGACGCTATCGCGCGCTTCCGCAGCACCCGCTTCAATCCAAAGCGGCCCGCCCGCCAAGGTCAGCGGCTGTCCGTTCAGCGATTTGTCGATTCCGAGCGCCCGGCACAGCTTGCCGGGGCCGCCGGACAAATCGGCAGGACGCCGTGCTGCGGTGCTGCGGTGCCTGCGCATCAGCGCTTCATCGTCCGCAGTTAGCGGCTCCACGGCCCGTATCAGCACCGCCTGAGGGTCTCCGGCGCCGCCGGTCACCACATTAAGGCAGTGATACATGCCGTAAATCAAGTAAACATAGGCGGCGCCGCCCTCGGCGAACATTACTTCCGTCCGGGCGGTTCTGCGCCCGCCGTAGGCATGGCTGCCTTTGTCGGCGATCCCGCCGTAGCTCTCCGTCTCGACAATACGGCAGCGGATATCGCCGTCCTCCGTCTTGCGGACGAGCGTTTGCCCCAGCAAAAGGGGGCCCGCCTTCAGCGCCGAAACTCCAAACCAAGCCCGGGGTAACGCGGCTTGGTTTTCCATACCGTTTCCCGTTCCCGGGATCGGATGATTCAACATAAGGGCCAGTCTCCTTCGCCTTCATTTGGTTCGTGCGTTTCCCTTATGTTACAAAACAATCCCGGGTTTAGTCCATCCACCAGCGCTTCAGATCGGCCCACCAGGAGTGGCTCTCCGGTTTTTCCTTGACCGGGATCGGTTCGGCCGCGCCGTCGTTCTTTCCATGCTCCGAGCAGAATTCCTTGGGTTCTGTCCCCTGGATGAACACCTCAAGCTTCTTTTCCGGGCAATCGGCAGTGGCCAGCTTGCCGGTCTCGGGATCGATGTAGACGCTGACCACACCGTCGGGGATCGGAAAAATCTTCGGCGGTACCTTTGACAACGCCTGCTCGGTATACTTGGCGAAGATCGGCGCGGCTTTGCGCGATTCCACTGTGCCGAGCGTCTTTCCCTTGTCATACCCGACCCAAACGGCGGTGGACAACTCCGGCGTAAAGCCAACCAGCCACGCATCCGTGCTGGTCGTGCCCGTTTTGCCGGCGACCGGGCGCTTGATCTCGCCCGAAACGCGGTTTCCGGTACCGCCGCTTTCAAAAACGCTCTCCATTAGATGTGTCAGCACATAAGCCGCTGCCGGCTCCACGATTTGCTCCGGCTTCGGTGTATCGGCCTGGTAGAGAACATGTCCTTCGTCATCGGTAATCTTCAGCACCGCGATCGGATTGACGCTGCGTCCCTGGTTGCTGATGACCGCAAAAGCCGTTGCCATCTCGAACGGGCTCACCGGCGAGGTGCCGAGCGCCAGGGACGGGACTGCCTGAAGCGGGCTGGTGATGCCCATTTTCCGCCCCATGTCGATCACCTGTTCGGGGCCGACCGTCATCATCGTGTTGACGGCGTAGATATTGTCCGAAGCGGCGATGGCCTGACCCATATCGATATCACCCAAATACTTGTCCCCGAAATTCTTGGGGCTGTATGTCTTCCGGTTGTCATCGTAATGGAACAGAGTCGGTTGGCTGCTGAATTTGCTTGCGCTGGTCATTTTCTCCGAAGCCAGCGCCGTTAAATACATGATCGGCTTGAAGCTGGATCCCGGCTGCCGGGTTGTGGCAAACACGTGGTTATACTGGCTTTGCAAGTAGTTGGCGCCGCCCACCAGCGCTTTAATGTACCCGTTCCGGGGGTCGATGGAGATCAGGGCGGTTTCCAGCCCCGAGGTTCCGCCGAGCTCGGAAGCGACAGCTTGTTCCGCCGCCTGCTGGGCATCGGGGTCAAGCGTGGTAAAGATATTCAGCCCGCCGTGATCCAGCAGACTTTCGTCGAAGCCTAAATTATTGACGACGATGCTGCGCACATAATCACGGAAATAAGGTGCTTTATCGACGGTCGTCCGCTGTTTGGGCGATTGAAAAGAGAGCATTTCACCATACGCCCGGTCTGCCTGGGCTTGGCTGATGTCTCCCGTGGCGACGAGCGCTCCCAAAACGGTCCGCTGACGGTCCTTGGCGTTTTTCATATAGTTGAAGGGAGAATAATAGGTCGGGCCTTTCGGCACGCCGGCCAGCATTGCGCTTTCCGCCAGATCGAGGTCCTTGGCGTGTTTTCCGAAGTACATTTGCGATGCGGCTTCAATGCCGTAAGCTCCGTGCCCATAGTAAATTTCATTTAAATACATGCGGAGAATGTCCGATTTGCTGTATTTCATTTCGAGCTGCGCCGTGTATATCGCTTCTTTGATTTTTCGGGACCAGGTGCGTTCATGAGTCAGGTAAAGGTTTCGGGCAAGCTGCTGAGTCAGGGTGCTTGCGCCCTGCACGGTTCCCATCTCTTTGATGTTGACGAGCATGGCCCTTGCCATGCCTTTGAGGTCGAAGCCGAAATGCTCATAGAACTGCCGATCTTCCGTAGCCAAAGTCGCTTTGACCAGCCAGGGAGAAATGGAGTCCAATGGGACGTTCTCCCGGTTTCGTTCTTCACCCGAGAATACCGCGATCGTATCTCCTTTCAGATCGATCAGCCGTGAGTTTCGGTCGGAATCGGCCACGGGGAGATCCGCCCGGTATAAATAGAAGAGCAGAATGCCGGCTGCGCATATCCCTAGGACTAAGGCGGATGCCGCAAGCTTAAACAACCGCGTGAGCCTGTGCCGTTTGCTTTTGCTGCCGTTTCTATCACTGCGAACGAGTCTTTGCAATAGAGAGGACCTCCTTTCTTTCCGGACAAGGATGTTACCCGGGTCATCATACTTTTCAGTATGGGAAAGTTTAGAAGGGAACATTCACGATAAATTGCTCAAATTGCTTGAAGAGACGCATGAAGAACGGTTCTTTTCATATAATCCCGTTTGTTTGGTACAATAATATAGCGCTAAACACAAATCTGGCGGAAAGAAGGGCTGAAGGGTGGAGTTGTGGTTTACGGAGAAGCAGACGCCCGTCTTTGGCATTACGGCTAAGATCCGGGAGACCTTGGTAACGGAGAAAACGGAATTTCAGGATCTTGCGATGATCGATACGGAACAATTCGGCCGGATGCTAGTGCTGGATGGTATGGTGATGACGACTGTCAAGGACGAATTCGTGTATCATGAAATGATGACTCATCCTGCGCTGAATACGCACCCGAGCCCCAGGCATGTGCTGGTTGTCGGAGGAGGCGACGGCGGGGTGATCCGCGAAGTGATCAAGCACCCCGAGGTCGAGAAAGCCATACTTGTCGAAATCGACGGCAAGGTAATCGAATATTCGAAGAAGTTTTTGCCGGAAATCGCCGGAGAGCTGGGTAACCCTCGGGTTGAGGTTCAGGTGAACGACGGCTACATGCATATTATTGAAAGTAAAAACAAATACGACGTCATCATGGTGGATTCCACCGAACCGGTAGGGCCGGCTGCGCCGCTGTTTGAGCGCGGTTTTTATCAGGGCATATACGAAGCTCTCAAGGACGACGGCATATTTGTCGCGCAAACGGACAATCCCTGGTTCAAGGCCGATCTCATTCGCAAAGTGAACAAGGACGTCAAGGAAATTTTCCCGATCGTGCGCGTGTACGGAGCGAATATTCCGACGTATCCAAGCGGCTTGTGGACGTTTACGATGGGCAGCAAAATGTATGATCCTCTGCAGGTCGACGAGACGGAGCTGCCGGAAATGCAGACAAAGTATTATACTCCCCGTTTGCATAAGGCGGCCTTCGCGCTGCCCAAATTCGTGGAGGATCTCGTGAAGTAAGACAAGGGCGGTGATTCGGATGAAAACCAGACCAACCATCAACCCGACGTCGGGATTGATTCTGATTATAGGCGTGCTTTTGATAGCATGGACCCTCAACGGCTTCGACTTATCTTCCTCGGACAAGGACAAGGGTGACCCCGGTTCGGGCACCAAGACGGATAGTCAAAATCAGGCGGCAGGCGTGCAAGAAGAGACGCAGGGGGCTTTATCAGGAAACGAGCCGGGCCCCGATTCGGCGGGGGATTTAGCCAATTCGCCTTATTTGCTGGATCGTTTGCCTTTCCGAGAGACCGAGGTCAAATCGGTTTCCGCCGAATGGAACGGCACAAAAAAGGAAATTCCCGCGAATCGGTTGTTCGTGTTGTTTCAAAGCCTTGGAGGAACTGATACGAGCACGGCGTTGGCAGCGTCCGAGCCGGAGGCCGTCAAACCGGCCGCAGTGCTGCATTTTACACTTCAAGACTCCGGTTTCGATCTGCCGTACGGTATGGAGGACAACACATTTCGGTGGAACAACCAGGCGTATTATGCGGATGAACAGGTCATGCTGCTGATGCAAGGGTTGTTCAAAGAGAATGCCGAACTGGCCGTTTTGGACGGATTCCTGGAGCAATCGCGGGTCGAGCAGGTTCAAATGGGAAGCCAGGATACCAAGGCGGTTGACGATAAAAAGACTCTCGTGGACGGCCTGGATTTCGCCGGGTGGGAGAAGCGGCTTGAGCAATCCAAGCCGGATGATCTTGTCTGGAGCAAGCCTTATTATGATAATGACGGGGGAACGGTTAAACAGGTCCGCAAGTTTAAAGACGGCGTGCTGGAGCTGAACCAAATGATCGTATTCACCGATCCGTCTCATCAAACGAAGGATGGAATCAAGGCAGGTGTTCCGGCAAGCGAAGCCGACGCAAAACTGGGGCCGGAAGCATTCAAGCTAAGCACCAGATGGAGCTATAAAGTTGGAGATTACTATCGGTTTCATTTATATATTGCGGACGAAATCGTCAAATACGTTGCTTTAAGCCAGCCGCTATAAAATATAACTTAACCTTCTGTAACGCCGCTTAATCCGCATGGGATGGCGGCGTTTTTGAGTGCATGCCGGGCCGTGCATATTGAATTACGGGGGCGAACTGGATATAGTAGTACAGTAAGAAACCATGTAAGATAGAATGGAGATAGACGGCATGCCGGAGATGAACCAGGTGATGATCGTGCTGACGAGCCGACAAGGCGGGGAAGAAACGGTCCAATCCATAAAATGCGAAGCCGCGGTCAAGGGCGATACCGTGTATATCCGGTACGAGGAGCCTGAGAAAGGACCAACCGGCGGGATCACCCGAGCGATGGTCAAAATATCCGGCAGCGAGCTTAAAATTATGCGCCACGGGGATGTGGAATCGGAGCAGACCTTTCGGGCCGGACGACGATTGCCGGGATTTTACCGCTCCACCTATACGAAGTTCAATCTGTCCACGGACACCGGACGACTGGAATCGCGGCTTGACGGAGCGCTCGGCCGGGTGGACTGGGAATATGACTTATATATTTACGATGAACTATCGGGACATTTCGACATCAGTTTACATATACGGGAGGAAGTTTGAACAATGACACACAATCCACTGGAGCAAATGAATCTGCAATTAAAAGAGGCGGTTCTTGAATCGATCGTCGCGGCGGGTCTCGCGGAGCGCGCGGAAATTCCGGCCATCGTTCTGGAAGTGCCAAAGGATAAGGCGCATGGCGATTTTGCGACCAACGCGGCCATGCAGCTGACACGGATCGCGAAGAAAAACCCTCGCCAAGTCGCCGAGGAGATTCTCAGCCATTTGGATTACGCCAAGGCCGGGATTGAAAAAGCCGAAATTGCCGGACCGGGCTTCATCAACTTTACGCTCGGCAAAGGATACTTGTATCCCGTCCTTTTGCAGGTTCACCGCCAAGGCAAGGACTACGGCCGGGTGAACAGCGGTCAAGGGCAAAAGGTTCAGGTCGAATTCGTCAGCGCCAATCCGACGGGCAGCTTGCATTTGGGACACGCCCGCGGCGCAGCGGTAGGGGATGCCCTGTGCAATGTGCTCGATTTTGCCGGATATGACGTGACCCGCGAATATTACATCAACGATGCCGGAAATCAAGTCGTCAACTTGAGCAAATCCATCGAAGCGAGGTACTTGCAGGAGCTGGGACAAGACGCGGAGATGCCGGAAGACGGCTACCACGGCGAGGACATCAAAGGTTTCGCCAAAGAGCTTGTCGCCGAACGGGGTGACGCGCTTTTGAAGCAATCGCCGGACGAGCGGGCCGCTTTCTTGCGCAAATACGGTCTTGAGAAAGAGCTTGCGAAAATTCAGCGCGATCTTGGGCGTTTCCGGGTCGGTTTTGACGTATGGTTCAGCGAGACCTCTCTGTATGAGGACGGTCAAGTCGAGGCGTCGCTTGCGGAGCTGCGCTCCAAAGGACAAACCTATGAGCAGGACGGAGCCACTTGGCTGCGGACGACGGAATACGGGGACGACAAAGACCGCGTGCTTGTCAAAAATGACGGGACCTATACTTATTTGACGCCGGATATCGCTTACCACCGGAATAAATACGACCGCGGCTTCGACCGCATGATCAACATTTGGGGCGCCGACCACCACGGCTACATTCCGCGGGTGAAGGCCGCCATGCAGGCGATCGGCAAAGATCCCGAGAAGCTGACGGTGCTGATCGCGCAAATGGTCAGCCTGTTCCAGGACGGGGAAAAGGTGAAGATGTCCAAACGGACCGGCAAGGCCGTGACGATGGTCGATCTGATGGATGAAGTCGGCGTCGACGCCATCCGCTATTTCTTTACGATGCGCAGCATGGACTCGCATCTGGATTTCGATATGGATTTGGCCATTTCGACTTCAAATGAAAACCCGGTTTATTATGTGCAATATGCGCATGCCCGGATTTGCAGCATTTTCCGCCAGGCGGAAGAGCAAGGCATCGCCGTTCCATCGCCGGAAAACGTCGATTTAACAAAGCTGACGGCGGAACACGAATTCGACATCCTGCTCAAACTCGGTGAGCTGCCTGAGGAGATCGGAACGGCTGCGGACAACTTTGCGCCGCATCGTCTGGTCCGGTACGTGTATGAGCTGTCTTCCTTGTTTCACAGCTATTATCGCGCGGAACGCGTTATTACGGAGGATGCCGAACAAACGGCGGCCCGGCTTGTGCTGCTTGGCGCAGTCCGCACGGCTTTGACCAACGTTCTGGCACTCATCGGCGTTTCTGCACCGGAGAAGATGTAACGCCGGAGCCTTTCAGCCATAAAAGTTGAAATCGCCTTTTTCCGTCAAACCCGGCGGAAAAAGGCGTTTATTTTTAATGTCCCCCAAATGGTGCGTTATCTCTAAATCCCCACTTCTTCGTTACGTCGTCCGGCGGGCCGGCTTTGTCCGCATCAGTCGCGCGGCGTTCACTTCACCCGCGCTGGCTTTGGTTCTCGTAGCCGTAGTTCCGGCGAGCGGACGAGCGGTCCGGCGCAGCCGCCGTTTGATCTCGCCCGGCTTCAGGTCGGGGTATTCGGCAAGCAGCAGAGCGATGGTCCCGCTGACATGGGAAGTAGCCATAGAGGTGCCGTTCATTTCGCGATATCCCCCACCGATCCAGGAGGAGGTTATTTTTTCGCCGGGCGCATAAATATCGATCAAGGAGCCGTGATTGCTGAACGAAGCGATGCGGCCGTCTTTCCCGGTGGCTCCGACAGAGATCGTCTGAGGATAACGGGCCGGATAATCGACGCTCCGGCTCTTTTTGTCATTGCCGGAGGAAGCGACGACGACAGTCCCCGCAGCGTGGGCTTTGCGGATGATATTTTCCAGGGACGGACTGTTCGTTTTCATCCCGAAACTCATGTTGACGATGTTCATCTGATTGCGGACGCACCAGTCGATGCCAAGAATGATATCCGAGACATAGGCGGAGCCGTTGTGGTCAAAGGCTTTCACGGGATATATCAGGGAGCGCGGCGCCACGCCCATCATGCCCTGTGAGCCGCCCGCAGCGGCGATGGTGCCGGCGATGTGGGTACCGTGGCCGTTGTCGTCATACGGCAGACTGACCCGGTTGAGCAAATTGATTCCCCGAGCCAGAGAATGGCGCAGATCGGGGTGGTTGTAATCCACGCCTGTGTCGATAACGCCGATGCGAACCCGGTATCCTGTGGATACGGACCAGGCTTCCGGCGCCCCGATTCGCCTGACACCCCAAGGGATTCCGGAATTTTGCCCTTTCCCGGCGGGGTCGAGCGCGTGAACGCTGATTTTTGTATCCTCCTCCAGGCGGAGGCCGTAATGGGAGCAGGCTGCTTCTCCACGAAAACCAAGGGGACAGATCAGAACCTGAAGCAGGGAAGAAGTGCGTACCCGCCGTAATGCCGAGTACCGGCTTTTCAGCTTAAGGAGCTGCCGGACACATTCGGTGTATTGGGCCGGGTGCGGAAAGCGGATGATGTACCGTCCGCCTTTTCCGGAGGTATCCAAGTGATTGTTCAAAAACTTCAGGAATCCGGAGTAGTCCATTATGAGTAGCCCCTCCTGACGAAACGTGTTGCAGTATATTATGACAACGCCCTAACCCTGGAATGGGGAAGCGGCCCTGTTTTGCGGAAATGGGCATCCGAGCTTAGGCAATCATCCGGAGGAATATCGAAGATAGGCACTTCCCTCACGTGTCAAAGCGGAAATCTGGACATAGGATGAAGGGAAGGCTTTAAAACGCCTTCACCATCCTAATGGAGACCCGAGGTCCCATTGGGGGAGGGTACAGTCAAGAGGCGGTGAACCCGGGGTTCCCGTCTCTTTCCCATGGACGAATCCGGGCACCGCTTCGATGTATTTTTAAAACTTGCAATTTGGTTCCAAATAGGTTTTACTTAGGTGTGATATGGATATGTTAGTGAAGATAATCAATCATAGATTGGTTCTGTCTTTGCTTGATAGTTGAACATTGCGTGAGAGGAAGTGTCCGTAACGTGAGTACCCCGCTCAATTTGAAAATCGACCCGGAGAAGGTTCACGAAATACCGATGGTCGACTTAGCTTTTATGATTTTGAAAGCGGCCAATACACCGTATTACTACCGTGATCTGATGAACGAGGTAGCCAAAGTCCGCGGCATGTCCGAGGAAGAAATTAACGAAGCGATCGCACAATTGTATACGGAAATCAATATCGACGGCCGTTTTGCCTGCGTTGGTACCAACCTGTGGGGCCTGAAACGCTGGTATCCGGTTGAACGTTCCGAAGATCCGCTTGGCAACGCCAAACGTCCGCGGATTATCAACGACGACGATGACGATTTGGAAGAAGACGACTTCACGGAAGAGGAAGACAACTACGCTTCCGACGACGATGAGGACTTCGATTCCATGGATGAGGATTCTGAAGACGAGTTGTTCCCGGAAGACGACGACGATGACGTCGATGAAGTGGAAGATGAATCTCTTCTGGAAGACGAAGAACTGGATGAAGAGGACGAAGAGTTGTCCGAAGAGGAAGAGTCGGAAGAGGAAGAAGAGTTTGAAGAAGAGGACGACGATCTCTAAGCCGATTTTCATTCGCCCGGAAGCATTGCTTCCGGGCTTTCAATTATCCTGGAATTACCCCTGATCTTGACTTGACAGAGGCTAGGGTAACGGGTAAACTATTGCATGGGCTTATGATTCAAACCTATAAAATATGAATTTTAAAAAGTGCCCCGACCTATTCGGGTGTCACTTTTTTGTTTTTTTAGGCCATTTTGGCTATGATTTACCGGTCAATGGGTTACGCTAAAGATCTAAGTCGCCTGAATTTCTGGAATCTGGGTTTTCTGAAGATGTACTACTTTAGGGGGTTTTTGGACTGTGGCAAAATATATTTTCGTGACAGGCGGTGTCGTTTCCTCACTCGGCAAGGGGATTACGGCCGCATCGCTCGGCAGGCTGCTTAAGAACAGAGGATTAAAGGTAACGATCCAGAAATTCGATCCTTACATCAACGTCGATCCGGGGACGATGAGCCCTTATCAGCACGGGGAAGTTTTCGTAACGGACGATGGAGCTGAGACGGATCTTGATTTAGGGCACTACGAACGTTTTATCGATATTAACTTGTCTAAAAACAGCAACGTAACCACCGGAAAAATCTATTCATCTGTGATTGGAAAAGAACGCCGCGGGGAATATCTGGGCGGTACGGTTCAGGTCATTCCGCACATTACGAACGAAATCAAAGAGCGTGTGTTCCGGGCCGGCCGCGAGGCGGGTTCGGACGTGGTCATTACGGAAATCGGAGGCACGGTTGGAGATATCGAAAGCCTGCCGTTCCTTGAAGCGATTCGCCAAATCAAAAGCGATATAGGCCGCGAGAACGTAATGTACATCCATGTTACGCTTATTCCATATATCAAAGCTGCCGGCGAAGTAAAAACCAAACCGACGCAGCATAGCGTCAAAGAGCTTCGAAGCATCGGGATTCAGCCGAACGTGATCGTCTGCCGTACGGAGCATGAACTGTCGGACGACATGAAAGCCAAGATCGCTTTGTTCTGCGATATTGACGCCAGCGCGGTCGTAGAGTGCCGGGATGCCGACACTTTGTACGAAGTACCGCTTAACCTGCGTGAAGAAGGACTCGATGAAATCGTGGTGAACCACCTTAAACTGACGACGCCGGCTCCTGATTTGCGGGAGTGGGAAGGCCTGGTTTCACGGATCAAAAAGCTGGAGAAAACGGTTGAGATCGCCATTGTCGGCAAATATGTGGCGCTGCACGATGCTTATCTGAGCGTAGTGGAAGCCTTGTCCCATGCCGGCTTTGACGCAAACGCCGAAGTGAAGATCCGTTGGGTGAACGCGGAGGATGTTACGCACGACAACGTGGATGAACTCCTGAAAGGCGTCGGCGGCATTCTCGTGCCGGGCGGCTTCGGAGACCGGGGGATCGAGGGCAAAATCACGACGATCCGTTATGCGAGAGAGAACAAGGTACCGTTCTTCGGTATTTGCCTCGGCATGCAGGTAGCGGTGATCGAATATGCCCGTTCTCTGGCGGGACTGCAGGGCGCGAACAGCTCGGAAATCAATCCTTCGACCGAATATCCGGTGATCGACCTCCTGCCGGAGCAGAAGGATATCGAGGATTTGGGCGGCACGATGCGTCTTGGTTTGTACCCGTGCAAATTGATCCCGGGATCGCTCGCCATGCAGTGCTATGACGATGAGCTGGTGTACGAAAGACACCGTCATCGCTATGAGTTCAATAATGTTTATCGCGAAACGATTGAAGCGGTGGGTATGCGCATATCCGGCACCTCGCCGGATGGCCGCCTCGTGGAAATCATCGAGCTTCCGGATCATCCTTGGTTCCTGGCGGTGCAATTCCATCCGGAATTCACGTCCCGTCCTAACCGTCCGCAGCCGCTGTTCCGCGAATTCGTAAAAGCATCGATTACGCACTTGTCTTAATTTGTTAATCGAATGATAACGCCTAAAAGGCAGCCGTGTGAAATGTTCCTCCGATCGCTGTTGTTCCCGGATTTCTTTGATTTAATGAATTCAGATATTGTAGAAATCCGCTCACGAAGGCGACCGCTACCGTTTCTTCCGGAACATTTCACACTCTTGCCGTATGGCTCCTATTATTTCTTTTTCTTCCATGCAAACATGTCTCAAACGACGGTTTCCGGCGGCTTTCCGAACCCTGACGAAATTTCGAGTCTCTTTTTTCCAGTTTAGAAGGGATTTCCTAATTGGGGGCGAATTATTAGATTTAACCGGAATTCAAGGGTGGACGCGTAGGAGGTTTGTTCAGTGGAAGAAAAGAAAGTGTTAATTGTCGACGATCAGAACGGAATCCGCATTTTATTGATGGAAGTGTTCAGCAGCGAGGGGTATAAGACGTTCCAAGCGGCGAACGGCAAGATGGCATTGGAAATCGTCCGCAGCGATTCGCCGGATTTGGTGCTTTTGGACATGAAGATTCCGGGAATGGACGGACTTGAAATCCTCAAGCACATTAAGGACGCCAACCCTGCGATCAAGGTCATTATGATGACGGCCTACGGTGAACTGGATATGATTAAAGAAGCCACCGAGCTTGGTGCTTTGATGCATTTCACCAAGCCGTTTGACATTGACGAAATGCGCATGGCGGTCAATATGCAGTTGAAAGGCGCAGTCCGTTAATTCTTACGATGAGGGGCCCTGAAGGGGTTCTCCAGCCTGTTCGAGATTTCTCGGGCGGGCTTTTATTTTTGCGCAGTGAGAATGCCCGCTTTTCCCAAAATCAAACACATCCCGTTCACAATCCGGAGGGAAAGCATGAATAGTATTTTTGCCCGGTTGTGGTATAATAAACAAGTGTGAATGTCGGCAATTAATACAGATAAACCCTATCAGCTTAGGAGGATTGAAAACATGCCATTAGTATCTATGACAGACATGTTGAGTAAAGCACTTGAAGGTAAATATGCAGTGGGTCAATACAACATCAACAACCTGGAATGGACTCAAGCCATTCTTTCCGCTGCGGAAGAAGAAAAATCCCCGGTCATTCTCGGCGTATCCGAGGGCGCAGCTCGTCACATGAGCGGTTTCTACACTATCGTTAAAATGGTGGAAGGTCTCATGCATGACTTGAAAATCACCGTTCCTGTTGCGATCCACCTTGACCATGGCTCCAGCTTCGAGAAATGTAAAGAAGCGATCGACGCAGGTTTTACTTCCGTTATGATCGACGGTTCCCATCATCCGATCGATGAGAATGTAGCTATGTCCAAAAAAGTTGTAGAATACGCTCACTCCAAAGGCGTTTCCGTTGAAGCCGAAGTCGGCACCGTTGGCGGACAAGAAGACGACACGGTTGGCGGCATCATCTACGCGAAACTGGAAGATTGCGTTCGCATCGTCAAAGAAGCCGGCGTAGACGCTTTGGCTCCTGCTCTTGGTTCCGTACATGGCCCTTACCATGGCGAACCGAATCTTGGTTTCAAAGAAATGGAAGAAATCCGCGATGCCGTTAAGCTTCCGCTCGTTCTTCATGGCGGGACAGGCATTCCTACCCATGACATCAAGAAATCCATTTCCTTGGGTACTTCCAAAATCAACGTCAACACCGAAAATCAAATCGAGTTCTCGAAAGTTGTCCGTGAAGTGCTTGCCGCTAAACCGGAAGCTTATGATCCTCGTACTTTTATCGCACCAGGCCGTGAAGCGATCAAACAAACCGTTATCGGCAAAATCCGCGAATTCGGCTCCAACAACAAAGCCTAATTGTCTGGATTTATCGGCTGTATAGCTGAATAGCGTGATTTGGAAAGCACACCGCTAGCCGGTGTCTTTCCATTTTCACCGCTATATTTGGCGGCAAATCTCTTTTTCGACGCAAAATAAGTAGGGGGACCCTTAAGCTTATGGAGAAATTAATGATCAGCGGCGGACGCCCGCTGCGCGGCAGCGTGTCAATCAGCGGCGCCAAAAACAGCGCGATTGCGTTGATTCCGGCGGCGATCCTGGCAGAATCCGAAGTGGTGCTCGACAATTTGCCGCTTTTGAGTGATGTTGCGGTCTACTCGGAAATTTTGGAGGAACTGGGTGCTCGAGTTTTGCGGGAAGGCAGCTGGATGAGCATCGATCCTTCCAATATTAAATCTATTCCGATGCCAAACGGCCCGGTGAAGAAACTTCGGGCTTCCTATTATATGATGGGTGCATTATTGGGACGTTTCAAAGAGGCGACGATCGGTCTTCCGGGTGGATGCAATTTTGAACCTCGGCCTATCGATCAACATATTAAGGGTTTTGAAGCGCTAGGCGCTACTGTTACCAATGAACATGGTTCTATTCATTTGCATGCCAAAGAGCTCCGCGGCGCGAAGATTTATCTCGATGTCAGCAGCGTGGGGGCAACGATCAACATTATGCTGGCGGCAACACGCGCCAAAGGGCTAACGATTATCGAAAATGCGGCCAAAGAGCCTGAAATTATAGATGTTGCTACACTATTAAATTCGATGGGCGCAGTGATTAAAGGCGCGGGCACGGAAACGATCCGGATCGAAGGCGTCAATGAACTGAAAGGCTGCCGCCACTCGATTATCCCTGACCGCATTCAGGCGGGAACTTACATGATCGCGGCGGCTGCAACGCGGGGCGACGTAATTATCGATGGAGTGATCCCTAAGCATTTGGAAGCTCTTACGGCCAAACTTATTGAAATGGGCGTCGGCGTAGAAGAGCTCGATGAGAGCATCCGCGTCGTCGGCCGGACGAATTACGGACATGTCGATGTCAAAGCATTAGTCTACCCCGGTTTCCCGACGGATATTCAATCTCCGATGACCAGCTTGCTGTCGCAAGCCGAAGGCGTAAGCGTACTGAGCGACTTCGTATACAGCAACCGATTCAAGCATGTTCCGGAACTGGTACGCATGGGCGCCAAGATTCGCGTTGAGGGACGCTCCGCGATTATTGAAGGCAGCAAGCTGAACGCCGCCAAAGTAAAAGCGGCCGATTTGCGGGCAGGCGCCGCGCTGGTGGTTGCCGGTCTGACAGTGGATAGCGGGATTACGGAAGTGTCGGGGGTTGAGCTGATTGACCGTGGTTACGACAATCTTGTTCCCAACCTTCGCGCGCTCGGCGCAGATGTGTGGCGGCAAGCGGAATAATCCGCTGTCGCTCGCATAAGCGGCCCAAAAAAGGGTAATACTATATCAGTAAGTCTATTAATCATGTTTCACTTCATAGACCCATACTCATATTTTATGGCTTTATAGCAAACGGAAGATAAAAATTGAATAGGTGGTTATTTTATGGATCTTCAAATCGCCGATTTGGAAGGGATGAAGCTGACCGAGCTGTATAAGCTTGCGAAGCAATATCAAATTCCTTACTACGGCCAGTTAAAAAAGAAAGAATTGATTTTTGCCATTTTAAGAGCTCAGGCCGAACAAAGCGGACTTATGTTTATGGAAGGCGTACTGGAAATTTTACCTGAGGGGTACGGCTTCCTGAGGCCGATCAACTATTTGCCAAGCGCAGAGGATATTTATATCTCGGCTTCGCAAATTCGCAAATTCGACCTTAGAACCGGGGATCTGGTTTCCGGGAAGTGCCGGACGCCGAAAGAGAACGAAAGATATTTCGGTCTTCTTCAGGTCAACGCCGTCAACGGAGAGAATCCGGCCGTGGCCGCGGAACGTCTCCACTTTCCGGCACTTACTCCACTATATCCGCAGACAAAGCTCGTGCTTGAAACATCCCCCAATCATTTATCCACCCGCATTATGGATGTACTTGCCCCAGTCGGACTCGGACAACGCGGTTTGATCGTAGCGCCCCCCAAGGCGGGGAAAACGCTGCTGCTCAAAGAAATCGCCAACAGCATTTCCACCAACAATCCCGAAATCGAATTATTCGTACTATTGATCGACGAACGACCCGAAGAAGTGACGGATATGCAGCGTTCGGTCAAGGGCGAAGTGATCGCGTCCACCTTTGATGAACTTCCGGAGAACCATATCAAGGTTGCGGAATTGGTGCTGCAGCGCGCTTTGCGTTTAGTGGAACACAAGAAGGATGTTGTGATTTTGCTGGACAGCATTACCCGTTTGGCCCGGGCTTATAACCTGGTCGTTCCGCCATCCGGCCGGACGCTCAGCGGGGGGATTGATCCTGCGGCGTTCCATCGTCCGAAACGGTTTTTCGGCTCGGCCCGGAACGTGGAGGAGGGCGGCAGCCTGACGATTTTGGCAACCGCTTTGGTGGATACGGGATCGCGTATGGATGATATTATTTATGAAGAATTTAAAGGTACCGGGAATATGGAGCTGCATCTTGACCGTAAACTGGCCGAGCGCCGCATCTTCCCGGCCATCGATATTCGCCGCTCGGGGACGAGACGCGAAGAAGTGCTGCTTACGAAAGAAGAATTGGATACCATCTGGACCATTCGCAAAAATATGAACGATTCCTACGATTTCGTCGAAGGTTTCCTGAAGAAACTGCGGGACAGCAAGACTAATGCCGAGTTTCTGGCTTCTTTTGACGCGGCCGGAAATTCGACTGCCGGCAACGGGAGCGGCGGTACCCGCCGTACGACCCGGACTGTGACAACTTCTTCGGGCTCAGGATCAGGCTCTTAATCGCAGGCTGAAGTGAGGAGAACATCATGAATTTAGTATATGCAGATCAGCAAGGACAAGTTTACGACCATCCGTCATTGTACGGTTTGGCGCGCAGCGCCGATATGATCGTGGAAATCATGGAGGATGAGCTGATTCCCCTGCCGCAAGGAGCTACCTTGGTAGGTCTGCCGTGTACGCGTCCGATCGGGATGGATCCCGAAACGGGCGAAATGATTCCGTTACCCGGAGATGTGCAGGCGGTAGGCGCTTTGCTGCCTCAAGGGTTTACCCGGCTTTGCCTGCCCGGCTACGTGAAGACGGACAAAGACTATAAGCTTCCTTTATTCGGCTACTCGGCCGTAGTGTGGAAGGACGGCCAGTTCTACGTGACCGCCCGCATGTCGGACGATCCCGAGAAGTGGAACCCGCTGAACTGCGATCCCCTGGAATTAAAAAATCAGGTCAAATCCTACAAATCCAAATACCCGGAAAACCGGCTGTATGATCATCTCTCGAATTGCGCGCTGGGTTACGAGTGCCTGACGGCGTCGAATACGTTCTTAAACCGTTGGGAGGGCGCGGTCCCGGTTTCCTATTCTTGCAATGCCGGCTGCTTCGGCTGCATTTCGGAACAGCCCGACGACAGCGGTTTCGTCTCGCCGCAGACCCGGATGAACTTCCGCCCGCGCGTGGAAGAATTGGTGGAGATCATGCTGGAGCATTTGAAGACACCGGAGTCGATCATCAGCTTCGGTCAAGGCTGCGAAGGGGAACCTTCCACCCAAGCCAAACTGATCATCGAATCGATTCGCGAAGTTCGGCGCCAGACGGATATGGGTTATATTAATATCAATACGAATGCGGGCTTGTCCGATCATATCCGCGGCATCGTTGACGCGGGTCTGGACCTGATGCGGGTCAGCACGATCAGCGCGCTGGACGATCATTATAACGCGTACTATCGGCCACGCGGCTATACGCTTGCCAATGTCGAGAAATCGCTTCGCTACGCTTCCGAACAGGGCGTGTATACTTCCATCAATTATCTGATTTTCCCTGGGGTTACCGACCGTGAGGAAGAGATCGAGGCGATGATTGAGCTTGCTCGCCGCACGAAGCTGCGGATGATTCAACTGCGCAACCTGAACATTGATCCCGAAAGCTATCTGGAGCTGATTCCGAAGGCACAGGGAGATATTTTGGGGATGAAGCAGGCGATTGAGATTTTTCAGGAAGAACTGCCGGATGTGGTTATCGGGTCGTACACCCATGTTCCTCCGGCGGAATTGGCCCGGGTAAAAAAACGAGTCGAGGCGCCCAAACTTCCGTAAAACATCCAATTGCACCTTGATAAGAGCCATGCTATAATGTTCTACGTGTCATTATAACTCTGTGCACGATTGAGGCTCAGGGCGGAAAGAGGTGAAAGTGATGAAAGAAGCTATTCAACCGAAATATCACGTAACTACAGTGACTTGCGCTTGCGGGAACACCTTTGAAACAGGTTCCGTAAAACAAGATCTGCGCGTTGAAATTTGCTCCAACTGCCATCCATTCTTCACGGGTAAACAGAAATTCCTGGATGCCGGTGGTCGTGTGGACAAGTTCAAAAAGAAATACGGCATCTAAGGCGATCTACCCGCAGTGCAACAACTCGAATACATGCAAAATCCCCCGCTTCGAAAGCGGGGGATTTTTTCTGTTTGAAGAAATTATGAAATTATTTCTTGAACTCCACACTTTTGCGGAGGCTGGTCCATTCATCGCTGCCGATGAGGCCAAGCCGCCACAGAGCGATACCCTTCAGGTCGTATCGTTTGGCGAGGCCGGTCAAAGTGATGACGGATTGGGCATTCTCGCTGTCCAGGTTGAGCCCCAGTACCAGCTTGGTTTTGCTTGTCGCCTGAAGCGCAAGCCGAATGGCTTCGTCGACTTTGGCGGCCGGTTCGGGTCCGGCGCTGCCGGATGTTTGGTAATCGTAGGCCATGATGATCAGTTCGTCCGCGATACCGCCAAGCGCTGTGTAATCATAGCCCTGATAGGACGAATTCAGCGGATGAAGCGCGAGCGACAGCTTCATGCCGGCGGATTTGGTTTCGGCGGAAAGCTGCTTGACGAATGCGGTAAAAGAGCTGCGCGTCGCCGTCTTGTCCGTCGTCAGGCCAAGGCCTTCGAAATCAAGCATAATCCCTTGAAAATTCGTGTCCGTAGCCGTTTTAACCATATCCGATATCGCTTGCTGGCGTAATTCGGCATTGTCTAAAATCTTGGTCAGTTCCCCTTTGGTGTCCCCGGAATACACCATCAGATACGGGGTTGTCCGGGCGTCGGAGGCATCCGCAACTAAGCTCTCCGGCGTTGTGTCCCCGGCAGGCTCAGGCATACGGAAGTCTTTTCCCGTCAGGGTAAATTTACCGTTTTCGTCAATGCGGCTCCATCCGAAGGAGACGGCGTCCAGGCTGGGGATGGAAGATACGTCGGAAAAAGAAGAGATTGCATAAAAACCCAGCGTGTACATTCTTTTTTGCGGAGAAGCGATGGAAACGGTTTTGGTTTGCTGATTCCAGCCAACCCCCGCGCCGAACTGCTGGCTGAAAAAGCTCAGCGGAATCAGCGTGTTTCCTTGAACGGACATCGGCGCCACCGCCAAATTGACGCTGGACTGATTAACCTTTGCTTTTTTACTGTTAAGCGTCAACTCAACCCGAACCGCTTCCGCTCCCGTGCCTTTTATGGCGGATATGGTTTTGGAAGCCGGGTTCCATGTAACATTGACGCCAAGCGCTTCGGAAATGACCCGGAACGGAACCATCGTCGTTCCCTGAACCACCGTCGGTTCGGCCGGGAAGGACAAAGGATAGCCGTCCAGCAAAATCCGGATCGAAGATGCCGCTTCCGTCCGGTGCGGTGCCAACCCCGTCAATAAGCCTGTGGCGAGGACCGCGGTCAGCGCAAGTTTTCCCATTCTCTTCATCAAGCTCATCCTCTCAACTATATCTCTATCTAAGTCTATAGCATTCTAGTAAAATATCAAGTTTCCAGTATAATCCAGATTGAGACCGCCTTTACAGTTTTGATAGATTCCAAAGAGCGCTTTCAGCCAAGTTCTGCCTTCAGGTTGCATTTTGTACAGGCATGAGATATACTTAGTTTCGCCGTGCTAGATGGGGAGGTAGCGGTGCCCTGTAACTCGCAATCCGCTGTAGCGAGGTTGAATTCCTGTTAGAGGTCTTGTCGATGTGAGGCCGGTCTTTACGGCAGACGTTGACGGACGGGTCCTCCGCAAGGAGTGCCTGTGAACCTGGTCAGGTCCGGAAGGAAGCAGCCATAAGCAGTTCCACTCTTGTGCCGGAGGGTAGCCTGTCCCGAGTTGCGCTTTAAAGGTGCCGCTCGGATCGCAACGATCAATAACAGGTGCACGGTATAACGTTTGGAGAAGATACATCTTTGTCCTTGGGCAAGGGTGTTTTTTTGTGCCGTTTTCAGGGGATTTTCGGGGCGATATGAATAGAAGTTTTGCTCTCCACCCGAGTATAGTATAATAAGGAAGCGACGTTTGTCGCCTAAGGATAGAAAGAGGTGCCGCATATGGAGCATATTGCGCTGTACCGTGCTTGGCGGCCGCAGTCGTTTCAAGACATGGTTGGGCAACAGCATATCATCCGCACGCTGCAAAATGCGATTCGCGAACAGCGACTGGCCCATGCGTATCTGTTTAGCGGGCCGCGGGGAACCGGGAAGACGAGTGCCGCCAAAATTTTGGCCAAAGCCGTAAACTGCGAAAAAGGTCCTGCCGTGGAACCGTGCAACGAGTGCGATGCGTGCCGGCGGATTACCGCGGGCGCGGTGATGGACGTACTTGAAATTGACGCCGCTTCCAACCGGGGAGTCGAAGAAATTCGCGATCTGCGCGAGAAAGTGAAATATGCCCCGACGGAAGTGCGGCAGAAAGTTTATATTATCGATGAAGTTCATATGCTGACGACGGAAGCTTTTAATGCGCTGCTCAAAACGCTGGAGGAACCGCCGCCGCATGTCATGTTTATTCTCGCCACGACAGAGCCGCACCGGCTGCCGGCTACGGTGATCTCCCGGTGCCAGCGGTTTGATTTTCGCCGGGTTTCGCTGGAGGAGCAGAGCGAGCTTTTGAAGGCGATATGCGAGAAGGAAGGCATCGAAGCCGAAGAGGAAGCCATTCAGTATATCGCCCGATTGTCTGACGGAGGGATGCGGGATGCGCTTAGCATCTTGGATCAGATCTCTTCGTTCTCGGAAGGGAAGGTTTCGTATCAGCAAGTGCTGGACATGACGGGAGGCATTCCTTCACGGAAGTTCGCCGAGCTAGCCCAAACGCTGCTGGACGGCGATGTGGGCGGGATGCTGCAGTTGATCGACACCTTTATGCAGGAAGGCAAAAGCGCCGACAAGTGCATGGAGAACCTGCTCTACTATTTCCGCGATTTACTGATGATCAAAATGGTTCCGAAAGCGGACAAGCTGACGGAACGTGTGCTTGATCCTGAGGATTTCGGGGAAATCGCCGAAAAGTTCTCGCGGTCGCAGCTGTTCGGAATGATTGAAACGTTAAATCACTACCAGACGGAAATGAAATACGCAGCACAGCCGCAAACGCTGTTTGAGGTAGCGCTGCTTAAGCTGTGCAGTGTGCCTAGGGAGGAAGCTCCGGCGGTACAAGGAGCCGTGTCTCAAACTGGCGGTACGGCGCCATCGGCCGCTTCCGACGCGGAAGTGAAGCAGCTCAAACGCCAAGTCGCCGAACTTGAAAATAAGCTGGAGCGTGCGTTGCAAGGTGGGCTGGCCGCTGCCGGCGGCAGTACGACAGCAGCGGCTGCTTCGAATGGTCGCTCGCCGGGCCGAAGTCCCGCGCCGCGGGTTTCTTCCACCGCAAAGCTGCCTTCGGGCTTGGACCGTTATGTGGCACAGCGTAGCAGCCAGGAGCTTACCGCTGTTCAGAATAAATGGAACCAGATTCTGCAAGCCGTTAAAGATGAGAAGGTTACCATCCATGCCTGGTTCATGAACGGGGAGCCGGTATCGGCTCTGGAGGATTCCGTTCTGGTTGCCTTTAAGAACGATATTCACCGCGAAACGACGGAGAAGCCGGCCAACAAGCAGGTGATTGAACAGGTACTGGAACGTCTGCTTGGCGCTCCTTATCGTTTGGTCACCATGATGCTGAAAGACTGGACGGAGGCGATCGAAGGAGCGGCCGAGCCGCCGAAGGAACCCTTCGAACTGGAGCCTCCTCCGGAAGAGGGCGGAAGCAGCAAAGAACCTTGGGTAGATGAAGCGCTCCAAATGTTTGGCGACGATCTCGTCGTCATCAAGGAGTAACTTTTTTATCAAATAAGCAATTTAATATTAACCATGAAGACTAAAAAAGGAGATGCGTATAATATGAACAATATGAATCAAATGATGAAGCAAGTGAAAAAAATGCAGGAGCAAATGCTGAAAGCCCAGGAGGAACTCGGCGGCAAGATGATCGAAGGCAGTGCTGGCGGCGGAGTGGTGACTGTGCAGGTAAACGGACATAAAAAAGTGATGTCCTTGAATATTAAACCGGAAGCTGTCGATCCGGATGACGTGGAAATGCTGCAGGATCTGATTCTGACGGCCGTTAACGACGCTTTGAATAAAGCGGAAGAGCTTGCTAACCAAGACATGGGTAAATTTACGGGCGGAATGAAGATTCCCGGCCTGTTTTAATGAATACTTAACCGAAGGAGAACGCCCCATTGTATTATCCCGAACCGATCGCTAAACTGATCGACGCATTTACCCATTTGCCCGGAATCGGGCCTAAAACGGCCGCTCGGCTTGCTTTTCATGTTCTGCGCATGAAGGAAGACGATGTGATCGATTTTGCCAAAGCCTTGGTCAGTGTAAAGCGCAATCTCCATTACTGCTCGGTTTGCTGCAATATTACGGATACCGATCCCTGCCGGATTTGTCAGGATAAGACCCGGGATCCGTCCGTAATTTGCGTGGTGCAGGAGTCCAAGGATTTGGTGGCGATGGAACGGACAAAGGAGTTTGATGGCTATTACCATGTGCTGCAGGGAGCCATTTCTCCGATGGAAGGCCTTGGCCCGGACGATATCCGTCTCAAAGAATTGGTCACTCGCCTTAGCGACGAGCGTGTGAAAGAACTGATTTTGGCGACCAATCCGAATATTGAAGGCGAAGCGACAGCGATGTATATCTCCCGGCTGGTCAAGCCGTTTGATATTCGTGTGACGCGGATTGCCCATGGCTTGCCGGTCGGCGGCGATTTGGAGTATGCGGACGAAGTGACGCTTTCCAAGGCGCTGGAGGGCCGGCGCGAACTTCATTGACCGCTTATGCTTTGTTCAGATGCAAACCGTAAAGAGTCTTGTCCCGTAATGAGTTTCGGGGGCAGGGCTCTTTTTTGTTTTGTCGGCGAGTTCTAAGTTCTAAGTTTGTCCCTTTCCCGATACACATGAAATAAACCGGATGGGGGGCGAGCTGTAATGAGACTGGGAAAAGTGTGGGCTGTAAATCACTTGCCTGCTTTGAAAGCGAAAGAGGAGATGGACCACAAAAAGATGCTCTATCAAGAGGTGCGCAAAGCGCTGGGGGAATGGGAACAGGCTTCTGCGGCTTTTCAGCAGGCGGTCGGTCGTGATGAGGTAGATGTGGCGATATATACGTTGGAGGCGGCGGAGCGGCGTTATCAAATTCACTTAAAGGCGGCCAAGCAAGCCGACTTGGTATGGGATGCGTTTAAGCATGGAGCGTTTTATTGACCGATTGATGGAGAAGGGAGTGGCGAAGGAATGAAGATATTGCTAACCGGAACACTGATCGTATCTTTGATCTTGCTGCTGTATGTCTTGTTTTCGAAAAAGCTTGGTTTCGCCTGGATCACCCGTTTAGGAGTTCACATCGTATTTGCGGCGCTTGGCATCTATATCGTGAATTTCTCCGGACTGTTCACCGAAGCATACATTCCGATGAACCCGGTAACGATAAGCACCGCTCTGGTTCTGGGGCTGCCGGGAGTAGCCTTATTGCTCGGCCTCAAGCTAACCATAATTTGAATGGTTGACGGAGATTTGCTTTCTGTGGTACATTATAAATCGCTTCTTCGATGGGACGCGCTTTCATAAGGATTGGCGAACAAGCCTTTGAAAAAAATGCTTGACTATCGAACGGCGCACATGATATATTATAAAGGTCGCTGCTGAAACGAAGCGGAGACAAAAAACGAAGTTTGATCTTT
>NZ_JBKFGG010000047.1:0-52180 GCF_056171975.1 Paenibacillus terrisolis
GTGATTCGAGGTCCAATGCCTCAACCAGCTCAAACATGGTCATTGGAGGTAGTAGGAGAACAGTTTTATGGACGGGGTATAGTCCCCCTAAGACCGCTACGTTCTCCCGGCTACTTCCATCGTAAAACGACCATAAAAAAAGGCCAACCAAAAATTCTGGCTAACCTGATAATACGAAAGGACCTTATTTCACTCCAAAACCGTATTTTCCTCATAATAGCGGCGCAAAAGGGTGTTATTTTCGGATAAGCGTTCAAAATCGGGAGGAAAAAGAAACTTTTCCGAAGGAATAAGGCCATAAATCGGCGCAATTCATTCAGGATGAAGCCTTTCCCGTGGAAATAAGGCCACAAAATACCGCTATTTTAAGTGCCGGGGGCATGAATGCGGAGGGATGCGGCGATGTTTTGGGGACGTCGTTGACCAGAGCAGACCATTTATAACTACTTTTGCCGATGCAAATTCTCGAATTCGATCTGATACACCTGGTAGCGATCCGGCAGTATTTTTCTGCTTTTTATTGTAATGATAAGTTTTAGAGGGTGCCCCAAAGCCATCATAGATGACTTTTGGACACCCTCTTGCTGTTCCCCGGCCTTTTAACGGGAAGACTTTTCTTTGTCTTTGGCCGCGTCAAACGGCGTTGCCACAGGGATAAACAGGTCGATGATCCCGACCACCAGAGCAGCGAGAAGAGCGCCGATGATGGAAACGGATACGCCTGAAATAATGAACTGGGCCAGCCAGATCACAAGCGCACTCGTTAGAAAACCGACGATTCCGCGTCCAAACGGGGTGACTCTCGTCCCGAAAATGCCTTCAATGGCCCATCCGAGAAGGGCAATGACGAGAGCCAGCAGCAGGGCGCTGCCGAAACCGCCGACACTGAATTGGGGTACAAGCCATCCCACGACCATCAAGACGATGGCGGAGACGATGAATCGTACGACGTGTCCCAGAAAATGCATGGTTACATAGCCTCCTTTTAAAAAATTAAGTACGTTTGGCTATACGTAATTATCATGTTCCACATGGCTGCTTCTTATGTGCATCGCTTGCGAAATGGCGAAAAATGAATGGTTTCGTTATAATGGGATCATAGCCCGAGGGGAGTTGTGAAAGTTCTTGGACGCAAAAATTTTAAAAACAATGGAATATCAAAAAATTATAGATCAGCTGGTGAAATTTTCCCAGACGCCACTCGGCAAACGCGAGGCCGAATCGCTCTCTCCGGTAACCGAACTGAATGAAGTGAAACGCCTGCTGCAGGCGACGGACGAATCGTTTAAGGTTGATCGGCTGAAAGGAGCGCCTAGCTTCGGGGGAATCGTGGATATAACGCCGGCCGTCAAACGGGCGCGGATCGGCGGGACGCTGAATCCTCACGAGCTGCTGGGCGTGGCTACGACGCTTGAGGCCGGCCGCCGGATCAAGCGGTTTATCTCCGCCATGCATGAGGATGAACCGGTTGAGCTTCTCTTTACGCTCAGCGACGGCCTTAGCGAGCAGAAGCCGCTCGAGGACGCGATCAAACGCTGCATTGACGAGAGCAGCGAGGTCATGGACTCCGCCAGCGCGGAACTGGCTCAAATTCGGCGCGAGCTGCGTGGCGGTGAAGTGCGAATCCGCGAGAAGCTGGATGCGATGATCCGTTCGTCAACGGTATCCAAAATGCTGCAGGATCAGCTCATCACGATTCGCGGCGATCGGTTCGTAATTCCCGTCAAAGCGGAATACCGCTCGCATTTTGGCGGCATCGTGCACGACCAATCCGGATCGGGCGCAACCTTGTTCATCGAGCCGGAATCCATTGTGGCGATGAATAACAAGCTCAGGGAAACCCGGATGCGGGAGGAACGCGAAATCGAAGTGATTTTGCAGAAGCTGACCGCTTTGGTTGGTGAGCAGGCAGAGCTGCTATTGTACGACAGCGACGTGCTCGCCCAGCTTGATTTTATTTTCGCTAAAGCAAGATTGGCCCGGGAATTAAAGGGAACATTGCCGCGAATGAACGACCGCGGATTTCTGAAGCTGAAAAAAGGACGCCATCCGTTAATCAACCCGGATCAGGTTGTTCCGATCGACGTCGAGCTGGGCAATCAGTATACGACCATTATCGTAACGGGGCCGAATACCGGCGGGAAAACCGTCACGCTCAAAACGATTGGTCTTCTCAGCCTGATGGCAATGTCAGGCTTGTTTATTCCGGCCGAAGAAGGCAGTCAGCTGTGCGTGTTTGACGCGATATACGCCGATATCGGCGACGAGCAGAGCATTGAGCAAAGCCTCAGTACTTTCTCCAGCCACATGACAAACATTATTTCGATTCTGGCGAAAATGACGCCGAAAAGTCTTGTCCTGCTCGATGAACTTGGGGCAGGAACCGATCCCGCCGAGGGTTCGGCGCTGGCTATCGCTATCTTGGAGCACATCCACACAATGGGCAGCCGGATGGTGGCCACAACGCACTATAGCGAGCTAAAAGCCTACGCTTACGAACGCAAAGGCGTGATCAACGCGAGCATGGAGTTCGATGTGAATACGCTGAGTCCGACTTATCGGCTGCTCGTTGGCGTTCCGGGCCGAAGCAACGCTTTTGCCATTGCGGAGCGGCTGGGCTTGCCCGAAGGCATTCTCGAGTATGCCCGCGGCGAAGTCACGGAAGAGGATATGCGCGTGGAGAATATGATTGCTTCGCTGGAGCAAAACCGGCTTGGTGCGGAGCAGGAGCGGGAAACGGCCGAAAAGCTGCGGCGCGAGCTCGAGGCGCTGCGAAGCCGGCAAGAGGCCGAACTCGAAAAGCTGGAGCAGCAAAAGGACCGGCGGATCGATAAGGCTGAAGAGGAGGCTGCTGCAATCATTGCCAAGGCCCGGAGCGAAGCGGAGCGGATCATTGACGATTTGCGTAAGCTTGCTCTGGAGGAAGGCGCTTCGGTGAAGGAGCACAAGTTGATTGCGGCACGCAAACAGCTGGATGAAGCGGAGCCGCAACGCCGCAAAAAGGCCGGAACGGCACGCAAGGCGGCGAAGCCGCCGCGGCAGATTGAGCCGGGCGATGAAGTCATGGTCTACAGCTTGAATCAAAAAGGCAGCGTGGTGGAGCTCGCAGGCAAAGAAGCCGTCGTGCAGTTGGGCATCATGAAGATGAAGGTTAGCCTCGATGACATGGAGCTTGTGAACGCCGCCCCGGTCAGCAAACCGCTGCAGCGAACCGCCGCGAACGTCAAGCGTACCCGGGACGAGAATGTCCGCAGCGAGCTTGATTTGCGCGGTTCGAATCTGGAGGAGGCTCTGATCGAGGTCGACCGCTTTATCGACGAGGCTTATCTCGGCAATCTCGGCCAGGTTTACATCATACATGGAAAAGGCACAGGAATTTTGCGGACCGGAATTTCGGATTATTTGCGCAGACACAAGCATATCAAGAGTTACCGTCTCGGAAATTACGGAGAGGGCGGAACCGGAGTTACGGTGGCCGAACTGAAATAACGGGGAGGAGAGGACGATTTTGAAAGAAAACATTGATCCTCTGCTTGAGATGCCTTACGGGATGATGGTCGGTTATTTTTCCGTGGCCGTGCTGGAATTGATTGTGTTTTTGTCCTGCTTTGAGCTGGTATCGCGATACCGGTGCTGGCAGGAGATCAAAAACGGCAATTTGGCGGCTTCTTTCGCCACCGCGGGGAAAATATTCGGACTTAGCAATATTATTCGCTATGCGGCTGAGGAGCCGATGATTTACGATTTCATGATATGGTCGTTCATCGGCGCTGTGCTGCTGTTCGCAGCCTACATTTTATTTGAATTTTTGACGCCGGTTTTTCATATCGACCGGGAAATCGCCGCCGGGAATCTCAGCGTGGGATTCATATCGATGGCGGTATCCATATCGGTATCCTTTTTAATCGGAGCCTGCATCGGCTAAAGGAGTAGGTGCTGCATGAAAAATCTGGTCAGAATTTTGTTTGCGGCCGCTATACTGTTTCTGGCCGCAGGCATCATTTATTTATCGAATGTTTAATTGCAAAGGAAGGGAAGGCGAAAAATGGAAACGACGATTTGCCCATGGTGTCAGACTGAAATTGTATGGGATGAGGAGCTTGGACCTGAAGAAGAATGCCCTCATTGCCATAATGAGCTCAAAGGCTATCGCACCATAAACATACAGCTTGGCAACGAGGAGGATTTTGAGGAAGAAGAGGATGACGAGGACGAGGATTCCGATAATTCCGACAATTCCGGCTTTTGGGAAGAGGATGAAACATCCCATCTGGGGGCAATTCGCCGAATTGAGGCATACACCGCCGAGGGCGGAGATTTGCTCGCTTATGAGACCGGCGTGGAGAAGCTGCTCGACGGACAGGACGAAGTGCCGGAATGCCCGCATTGCCGGGAATACATGGTGTTCGCGGGTAAAAGGCCTCTTGCGGCGGGCGGTTTTGAACCGATGATCCCGACCGGGCTGAAACATCCGATTGTTCGCGAATCCGCTGAAGTGAATGTTTATGTTTGTTCGGCATGCTTTCACGTCAGCACGTTTTTGTCCGAAGAAGATCGGATTCATCTGATTCGGAACGTAAGCCAGGAAGAAAGAAAATAAGGAAAAATTCGGTTTCAGAGCAAAAACGGGGCTCCTTGCGGGGGACCTCGTTTTTTGTTATGCTTCACCGGTTTTTGGGCATCTTACTGGGATAACGATGAACCAGGAGGAGCGAATTCATGAGCAAACGACTTAACGGCCAATCCGTCCTGCTTCTGGCGGTTAACGGATTGTTTGTGCTTGCCGGAGCACTGTCGGGGACGTTTTTGAACGTATATATCTGGAAGGTTAAGCAGGATTTCGACCTGATCGGATGGTTTACGTTCGCCCAGCAGCTGGCGCTTGGATTAACCTTCTGGATTGCCGGAAAATGGGTAAAAGAGCGCGACAAAATGATTTTTCTGCGTCTTGGCATCATTATTTCCGGAGTTTTTTATTTGCTTGTGCTATGGACGGGAAGGCATACGGTCGATTTCATCTGGCCGCTTGGTTTGCTGTTTGGCCTCGGATCCGGGCTGTTTTGGCTTGCCTTCAACGTCGTTTATTTCGAGGTGACGGATCTGGAGACGCGGGACCGTTTCAACGGCTGGGTTGGCATTTTGGGTTCGGCCATCGGCATATTCGGACCGCTGCTGTCAGGCTGGCTGATTTCTTCTCTCCATGGGGAACGGGGCTATCGGCTGATTTTTACTATCTCGCTTGTGGTATATGGCGTAGGTATGCTGCTGAGCTTTTTCTTGAAAAAAAGGGATCAGGGCAGCACATACCGCTGGTTGGAGCCGGTTAAGCAGCTCGGGCGAGGAAACCCCTGGCGTCAGGCGGCTCCCGCTTCGGCGGCGCATGGGCTTCGGGAGGGCGTTTTTTCTTTTCTGATCAATTTGCTGATTTTTATCAGTACTTCGGCGGAATGGAGAATCGGCCAGTTCTCCCTGGTAACTTCACTGGTCTCTTTGGTAAGCTTCTGGGCCGTAGGCAAATGGCTTAAGGTCAAGTTCCGTTATGCGGGCATGCTTGCAGGGGCTTTTCTGATTACCCTGGTTATCATTCCTCTGCTGTGGAAGGTGAATTTCACGACCTTGATGATTTTTGGCACGGGGACTTCGCTTTTTCTGCCGTTGTATCTGATTCCAGTCGTCTCCTCCGTTTTCGATCTCATCGGAAATAACCGCGAAAGCGTGGAAAAACGCGTAGAACTGATTGTCCTGCGCGAATTGAGCATTACGGTAGGACGGCTCCTGGGAACCCTGCTGTTCATCTTTGTGTTTTCGCTATACCCGCATATGGTTACGATTACATGGCTGATGCTTGGTCTGGGGGCAACACCGTTATTGGCCTGGCTGGCTATGCGCAAATTGCTGAAAGACAATGTTAAGGCTGTTTGATGATTTGATGTTAATCAATGGGGCGGCATTGTTTTTGAAGGTCTCGTCAATGAGAAAATTTCCATATCCGGCCGCGGCGTCCCGGTCAAGAGATCGGCGATCATGTCGGCGGCGAACATGCTGCATGAGGTACCGTTCCCTCCATATCCTTCAAGAAAAAGGCACCGCGGATATTTGGGGTGAGGCCCGATAAACGGGAGCCCGTCCCGGCTGTTTCCAAACACGGCTCCCCAGGAAAAAGCCGACGAAAGTTGAGCGTAGCCGGGGAACATCCGATGAACCTCCGCGAGCAACTTTTGCCCCTGGTGCAGATGCCGCCCCTCTTCCAGTAAGCCTCGCCGCAGCGGTTCGTCCAATCCTCCCGCCATTAGCCTTCTGTCGGGCGTTGTTCTCATATAGAAATAAGGCCTTGCCGTTTCCCATATCAGGCATTGCTCGTACCAATCATCCAAAGACTCGGCCGGTTCCGTCACAATAGCGTAAGTGCAGGTTAATTTGGCCCCCCGGTCCTTTTTGAATTGCTGTGTTTCGTATCCGGTGGCGATAATAACCTGTTTTGCGAATATTTGATGGGAACCCGATCGGCATACAACCCGGGTTTTCTCAAACTCAAACCCATCGATAGGCGTCTGCTCCAAGATTTGGGCGCCTTGAATAGAAGCTTGTTTGACAAGCTTATGAATGAAAGAAAAGGGATTCATCTCCCCGTCGCGTTCTGTCCATATGGCCCCGGGCTTGCTGAACGGAAAATATTTCTCGATTTCTTCCCTGCTTCTCCAGACTGCATCAAACCCGTAGCGCCGCAAGGTTTCGCATTCCTCGCCGAGCATCTTCAAATCTTCTTCCGAGCTGGCCAAATATAAGCTTGGACGCATGATAAAATCCGGCTCCCCACCCAGCTTTTCATCAATCTCCCTCAGTCGTGTCAAAGCCTGCTCACAGAGCCGGTAAAAATGGACCGCCGCTTCTTCTCCGAAAGAGTGAATGCAGGAGGACAGCGTTTTATCGCTTGCTTGCTGAATCAGCCCGGTGCTGGCCATCGAGCTGCCGCCGGCAATGGCACGGCGATCGGCCAACACCGTCTTTACTCCTCTAAGCGAGAGCAAGTAGGCGCACAGAGCACCTCCAATTCCACCGCCGATAATCAGACAATCGCAGGTCAGATCCTGGTGCAGCGCAGGATATCCGGGAATTCGGGATATCGTGCCCGGCCAATAATAGGTTCCGGTATGGAGTTTCATTCGGGATTAATCGTTCCTTTCCTCCATTTGTAGATGATGGGATGACCTCATTATAACCAGAAGGGGAACCACATATCGCCTAACGGAGGGGAACATAATATTCCTTGAATAATTTAGAGGACCCTAGCCCAAACGGGTGAATCTTCCGATCATGAAAACCTTACCCCGAATGGACGGTTCTTCTTTGCAGGAGTCCGAAATTCATGTAATATAGTTATTAAATTTAATTTCCGAAACCACCGGAAAGCGGTTAAACCGGTGCTTTGTCGGAAACAGCGCTGGAGGATGAAGGTATGAATCAATTAAGCGAACTGAAGCTGAAAGTGCTGGATCTCCTGAAAGAGGACGCCCGCCGGGATCCGAATTTACTGGCGACGCTGCTGGGCGTGTCTCCGGAAGAAGTGGCGGCGGCGATTACCGAGATGGAAGAAGACCATGTGATCGTAAAATACGCTACCGTTATTAATTCCAGCAAACTGGATGACGAGAAGGTGACGGCGCTGATCGAAGTGCAGATCACCCCGGAACGGGGACGCGGTTTTGAAGCGATCGCGGAACGGGTATATTTGTTTCCGCAGGTCAAGTCGGTGTACCTGATGTCCGGCGCATACGATCTGCTTGTAGAGGTCGAGGGACGGAACCTGAAGGAAGTAGCCAGCTTCGTTTCCGAGAAATTATCGACGCTGGAATCGGTTTTATCCACCAAAACACACTTTATTCTGAAAAAATATAAGCAGGACGGCGTTATTTTCGAAGATCCCGAAGAGGACCGCCGTCTGTTGATATCACCGTAAAGGAAGTTATGTTATGAGCGTGAATTCACAGCAGGCTGGGCAGTCGGGCAAAACGATGACTTCATATTTGGCTCCCCGGGTTAACGAGATTCAACCCTCCGGCATTCGCCGGTTCTTCGATTTGGCCAGCGGGAGCAAAGATATCATTACACTGGGCGTGGGCGAACCCGATTTCATCACCCCTTGGCATGTGCGCGAAGCTTGCGTGTATTCGCTGGAAAGGGGATATACAAGCTATACGTCCAATGCGGGTACGCCGGAGCTGCGGGAAGCGATTGCCGAGTATTTGCATGACAGCTATGCGGTGAAATATAATCCCAAAGATGAAATTCTCGTTACGGTCGGCGGGAGCGAAGCGATCGATCTCGCGCTGCGCGCTTTGATTGAACCGGGGGACGAGATTCTGATTCCGGTTCCCTGCTATATTTCCTACTCGCCAATCGTATCTATCGGCGGAGGAGTGCCGATCGAAATCGAGACCTATGCCCGCAACAATTTTAAGCTTCAGGCGGAGCATCTCAAAGCGAACATTACGCCAAAATCCAAGGTGCTCATCCTGAACTATCCGAGCAACCCGACGGGCGGAATCATGACATACGAGGATTGGCTGCCTATTGCGAAGGTAGTAGAGGAGCATGATCTTATTGTCATTTCGGATGAAATTTATTCCGAATTGACGTACGGTTCGAAGCATGTAAGCTTCGCCTCCATTCCCGGAATGAAGGATCGCACGATCCTCGTGAACGGATTTTCCAAGGCGTTTGCGATGACAGGCTGGCGTATGGGTTATGCTTGCGGGCATCCGGATCTCATATATGCCATGCTCAAAATTCATCAATACACCGTGATGTGCGCTCCGGTTATGGGGCAAGTCGCCGCGCTGGAAGCGCTGAAAAACGGTCTGGAGGAAAAAGACCATATGATCGCCTCTTATAATCAGCGCAGAAGACTGGTTGTACAGGGACTGCGGGATATCGGATTATCCTGCCATGAGCCGGAAGGCGCTTTTTATGCGTTCCCCAGCGTTGAATCCACCGGCTTGACCTCGGAGCAATTTGCCCAGCGGCTGTTGCTGGAAGCCAAGGTTGCCGCCGTTCCCGGCAACGTGTTCGGAGCCGGAGGCGAAGGCTTTCTTCGCTGTTCCTATGCGACAGGCGTTAATCAACTCAATGAAGCGCTGCACCGGATGGGACAGTTTGTTCATAAAGTAAAGCTGGGTTTGTAGTTATCTGTCGAAAATTGGCTATTTTAGAATCCATTTCATTTTTTGTTTGATTATTTCCCAAGGGACATGTTATAATTTTGTTTCGGAAGGAAGGTTTTAGTTGCTCAGGGAGGGATTAACTTGCACTGTGGTGAATATAATCTGCCATTCGAAATGACAGGTTTATTAATCGCTGAAGGCAATAATGCAAAGCAATGGATGGTTGGAAGGAAGCGGGCGACTTCACCACAAGCAGTTACCTTGGAGGACGAGATTCATCTGCTTCGCAGTAAAATGGAGAAGCTTTTCCTCCAGGAAAAATCGTTTACATCAGACATCGTTATTGAAATCAGTAGTTTGCTGGATTTGAAAATCAACGAGTTTATGAAAACGGCCCAGAAGGACAGATAGAATTGTATTGGTTAATCTGGAATGCAAGGGGGCTTCCTCGGGAGCCCCTTTTTTGCTGTTCACTTTTTCCGATCCGACATCCGGCAGAACGGAAACGGAAAGCGTTTTTGTGGTAAAATGGTACGTAGAAGCGATTGAATTGGGTGTCAGAGGGAGAGATGAAAATGCCTATTTATACGCGTACGGGCGATCAGGGGGAAACCTCGATCATCGGCGGAAGAGTGTATAAGGATGATGTTCGCATAGAGGCTTACGGATCCATCGATGAGCTGAACAGCTTTGTCGGGCAAGCTGCGGCCCTGGCGGTCTCGCAGGAGTTTGATGATCTGAGGGAACAATTGCTGGAGATTCAGCAAGAGTTGTTTGACTGCGGCTCGGATCTGGCTTATGTCCGGTTGTCGGAAAATCGTTACAAAATGACGGAGGATAAGTCAGGCCGGCTGGAGGCTTGGATCGACCGCTTCGAGGAAGAGAACCCCCCGCTGGAGAAATTCATTTTGCCGGGAGGAACCCCGCTTTCTTCGGCGCTGCATATTTGCAGAACCGTTTGCCGCCGCGCCGAACGCCGGGCGATTACGCTCAGCCGCGGAACGGATGTCAACCAGAATGTGATGAAATATCTCAATCGTCTGTCGGATTATTTCTTTGCCGCCGCCCGCGCCGCCAACGCGCGCCAGCAGATGCCGGACGTCGAATATGCGCGAGGCAGGAAGGTGTTTGGCAACAAGTCATGACCGGATATTACGCACCGATAGAATTTCGAATTACCGAGCAGGAGAACGGCTGGCAGGTCAAATCCGTGCTTCAGCGCCGTTTGGGCGTTTCGCGCAAGTTGCTTTCCAGAATCAAGCTGACGGAACGCGGCGTAATGCTGAACGGAACCAGAGTGTATATCAGCGAATTCGTCAAAACGGGAGACACGGTGGCGATCGCGCTGGAAAAAGAAACCTCGGAAGACATTCTGCCGCAAGCCATCGCTTTCGATATCGTTTTCGAAGACGAAGCGCTGCTCGTTGTCAATAAAGCGGCGGGGATGATCGTTCATCCAACGCACGGGCATTACACGGATACGCTGGCCAATGGCGTAGTTCATTATTGGCAGCAGAAGGGCGAGATGTTCCGCTTTCGGCCGGTACACCGTTTGGATCAGGAGACCAGCGGCCTCTTGGCCATTGCCAAAAACGCCTACGTCCACCAGCATATCTCCGAACAGCTCATCGCCGGTGAGGTCACGAAGAAGTATACCGCTTTGGTGTACGGCTGTCCGGAGCCGGAAGAAGGCGTCATTGACGGCCCCATCGACCGCGATCCGGAAGAACCGCATCGGCGGATCGTGATGGAAACGGGTTATCCGGCCATTACTTTTTACAAGGTGATGGAGCGTATCGGTCCTGGCTCAAGGGTAGATATTCGCTTGGGCAGCGGCCGGACACACCAAATCCGGGTGCATATGACTTCAATCGGCCATCCGCTCATCGGGGACAAGCTGTACCGGTTGCCGGAGGTGGGGGCGGAGCGTGAGGCGGCTAACGGTCACACGGGCGTTACGGCCATGGACGAATGGATCGGAAGGCAGGCGCTGCACGCATCTGAACTGGGCTTTCGTCACCCGTTAAGCGGGGAGCCTTTGACGTTTACGTCTTCGTTGCCGCCCGATATGCAGCAGCTGCAGAGCAAAATGGCGGAAGTTCACTAAAGTGAAAGCGATCCATGCAGGAGGATAAGAAAATGAGCGATCTCGTGGTTTATCATTACCCGAAATGCGGCACATGCCGAAACGCGTTAAAATCTTTAGGTTCGAAAGGCAGAGACGTGGAACTGCACAATCTTAAAGAGGAGCCGCCCGGCGAAAAGGAGCTTGCAAAGCTGATTGAGTTGAGCGGTCTTGAACTCAAAAAGTTTTTCAATACCAGCGGCGAGGTTTATAAAGAGCTTGGCCTGAAGGACAAGCTGCCGAATTTGTCGCGTGAGGAGCAAATTTCGCTGCTTTCGTCAAACGGCATGCTGGTCAAACGCCCGATCGTAACGGATGGGAAAAAGGTGACCATAGGCTACAAGGAAGAGCAATTCGAGCAGGAATGGACGAAATAAAATTTTATCGAAAAGAAAGGTGAGGCGGCAAGTGACTTTTGTGCAAAACAGTAAGGAAAGCATATTGCTGGTGGACGGGATGGCGCTTATGTTTCGGGCCTACTACGCGTCTGCGGCCACCGGGTATATCCGGCGGACGAAAGCGGGGGTTCCGACCAATGCTGTCTATGGATTTATGCGTTATTTTTGGGACGCCGTTCAGAAGTTTGGACCTTCCCATATCGCCTGCTGCTGGGATTTGGGCAGCAAAACGTTCCGCACCGAACAGTTTGCTGATTATAAAGGCAATCGCTCGGACGCGCCGGTTGACCTGATCCCGCAGTTCAGCCTGATCCGCGAGGTCATGGATAGTCTGGGGATTCCCAACATCAGTTCGCCGGGATTTGAAGCTGACGATTGCATTGGAACGCTGGCTTCGCGCTTCGGACAGCAAGACATGGACGTTTTGATCCTGACGGGTGATCATGACATGCTGCAGCTGGTCACCGAACGGACGAACGTGGTCATTATGAAAAAAGGCCATGGCAACTATATGGTATATACGCCGGAATCGCTGATGGAGGAGAAGCAACTGACCCCAAGTCAGATCGTCGACCTCAAAGGCCTCATGGGCGATACGAGCGACAACTACCCCGGAGTCCGGGGGATCGGCGAGAAAACCGCTATGAAGCTGGTTCAGGAATACGGCTCGGTCGAAGGGATTTTGGCGAATCTGGAAGCTTTGTCGAAATCGATCCGTTCCAAAATCGAGTCGGATCTGGACATGCTGAAGCTGTCGCGGCAGCTGGCCGAAATCCGCTGCGACGTGGAGCTGGAATGCGGATTGGACACCTGCCGGTTCGAAATGAACTCGGCGCTTGTCGTTTCCAAGTTTGACGAGCTCGAAATGGCAAGCATGAGCGCATGGATGGGACTTGCCGCGACTCCGTAACTCGAAGTGAACATAAAAAAATGGCTGACCGGGTATGCACTCGGCAGCCATTTTTCGTTTAGATTTGATACATAATTTTCCCGGTCAACGACAGGTCATAGCCGCGAATAGCGGAAAGCTCCTGACGAAATTCGGCGGATTGCAGCGTTTGGAGCAGCAGGTTTATCCATTCCCGGTTTTGCGGCTTGTTCAGAACAACCAAGTCGACTCTTTCGGTGATCAACGGGATGAAGTCGACGTTGCCGATCAAAGAGAGTGCGTTTTCGATCCCGATCCCCACATCGGCTTTTCCTGACGCTATGATACCGGCAACCCCCATATGAGTTGTTTCTTCGTTTTCGTATCCTTCGATTTGGTCCCGCTTCATCCCGTGTAATCTGAGCTGTTCATCCAGCAGAACCCGGGCGCCGGAACCCTTTTCCCGGTTGACGAGCTTGATTCCGTTTGCGCCGAGATCGCTCCATGTTTTGAACTGTTTGGGATTGCCGTAGCGGACGTACAGGCCGGCGGTGCGCTGCACCAGATTGACAACCGTATACGAATGGCCGGTCAAAATCCGGTTGATATAAGGAAGATTATACTCACCGGTATCTCCGTCGAGCAAATGCGTGCTGACGATATCGCTTTCTCCGCGGTACATGGAGATCAGGCTGTTGAGACTGCCTTCATACGAGCGGAGCGGACGGTAAGCCCGAGCCGTTCGTTCAAAATGGCGGGACAGCAGCTCCAGGCTGTGATCTTGTCCCGTGATCACCAGCGTTTTCGGTAAATGAGTATGGTCAGCAGTATATTCGTTTACGGAAGCAGGAGAAATGAGATTCTCCGGCGTGTTTTTGAGCGTGTTCAGCCGCGGCTGCGCAGTTCCGCTTTTTGCTCTCTGCTTGTATAATTCCAGATCGGGAGCGTCAATCCGCATTTGTTTGCCGACCCGATAAGCGGGCAACTCGCCCTTTTTGATCAGGTCGTAAACGGTTAACTTGGATATTTTCAGCAGCTTGGCGACTTCCTCGGTCGTATAGGAAACTTCGTTCATAGGGCCTCCCATGAAAAATTAATTATAATCAATTATATCTAATTATATTCAAATAGAGTTAAATATAATATAATTTATTGAAAATGATATCCAGGATAGGAGGAATCAAACATGACAACCCGATTGCCGTACATGCGAAAATGGGGAGCAATAGCCGTAATCGCCCTGCTGCTTGGCCTGTTGACTTCTTGCGGCGGTGCGAACAACGACACGAATGCCGGAGCAAACGTAAATGCCAGTGCAAACGTAAATGCCGGCAGCGATACAAATGCCAACCAATCCGCGGGGGCAAATACCAACGAGGCAGCCGAGACGACGGAGAAGCCGGTGACACTGACCGTATCGGCGGCGGCAAGTCTTGGAGACAGTCTCAAAGAGCTTCAAACCGCATTTGAGCAAAGCCATCCGGGCATCAAGCTGCAGTTCAATTTAGGCGCTTCCGGTTCGCTGCAGAAGCAAATTGAGCAAGGAGCTCCTGCCGATTTGTTCCTTTCGGCGGGCCAGAAACAAATGGACGCCCTGATCAAAGAAGGGCTTGTTCAAGCGGATCAAAGCGTGCCGCTTCTGCAAAATCAGCTTGTCCTGATCGTGCCTACGGACGCGCAGCTGGTTCCCAAATCATTGGATGATCTTAAAGAGACTGCCGTCAAGAAGATTGCGGTAGGCGATCCCGATGTCGTTCCGGCCGGACAATACACCAAGCAAGCTTTGGATCACGAGAAGTTGTGGGAAAGCCTGCAGTCCAAAGTGGTCCTGTCCAAAGACGTTACTCAAGTACTGACCTATGTAGAAACGGGCAATGTGGATGCAGGATTTGTCTATCTCAGCGACGCGCAAGGATCAACAAAGGTCAAGGTTGCCCTGCAGGTGGACGAAGCCGACCACGATCCCATTGTTTACCCCGGGGGAATCGTAACCGCAACTTCTTATTCCGATCAAGCCAAGGTTTTCCTTGATTATTTGCAAAGCCAGGAAGCCCAGGATGTTTTTTTGAAGCACGGGTTTACCGGCGCAGCCAAATAGGTTATGGTGTCCTTCGGTGAAATGTGGCAGCCGGTGGCGTTGTCGCTTAAGGTTGCTTTCTTCTCGGGAATCATCGCCTTCGTCATTGCCGGTTTTGCAGCCTGGAAATTAACGGGCAAAAGATTTCGCGGCAAACTGCTGGTTGAAACACTGTTTATGCTTCCTATGGTGCTGCCTCCGACGGTTGTCGGCTTTGTTTTGCTGATGATCTTCGGACGGCGCAGCATCGTTGGCAAGCTGTTTGAGCTTGTTTCCGGCTTTCCCATCGTATTCACGTGGGGAGCCGCGGTGTTGGCCGCCGCGGTCGTCGCTTTCCCGCTCGCCTATCAATCGGCAAAAACCGGCTTTGCTTCGATCGACCGGGATTTGCAAGCCGCCGGGCGGTCGCTGGGGGCTTCCGAATGGCAGCTCCTGATCTGGGTAACCGTTCCGCTGGCCAAACGCTCGCTTTTTACCGCTTTAGTGCTTGGGTTCACAAGGGCCCTGGGCGAATTCGGCGCAACGCTGATGCTGGCAGGCAATATCCCGGGCAAAACCCAAACCCTTCCCACTGCCATTTATATGGCGGTAGAATCCGGCGAGGTGAGAATTGCCTGGATTTGGGCGGGGCTGATGGTGCTGATCTCCTTTGGTTTGCTCGCTTTTTTCGGGCCTAAGACGGAATAATGGCGGCCCCCGGAAAAATTGAAACTATTAATCGGTAAAGTAAGCTTCTCCGACGACCTGAACCAAAAAAACGCGCATTTCCGCCGCCTCATCCTCACTGAGGCTGTAGATATGCTCGAGGTAACCCTCTTCCTCCAAATCATCCGTTCCAAGGATGGCGGTTTTGCCGCTTTGCAAATCGGTAACGAGCTTTTTACCGTAAAATCGGTTTGTCGTGGTCACGGCCAAATCAAACCGTTTCAGCGAGCCGCCGATGAAGGTCACAAAACGGGTAGAGGTGCTTTCCGTGCTGTCGGATAAGAAGTCCAGCTCAACATGGGAATGCAGATCATTCATGAATAAGTCCCCCTTAAAATTTGAATCTCTTAATGCCATTATAACCGGAAAACGGGGGGGAACGGGAAAATGATCGATCGAACGCCCTCGTCATGCAGCGGCATACCGCAATTATGCTTACTCTTATTGACAGATTCGGTAAATATGGTATGATAAGGAGTAACAGTATACGTCTGGAGGAAGCACCTCTCTTGCTATTAGGCAGGAGAGGTGTTTTTTTGCGTCTTGCGGCGTTGATCTTTCACTCGTAACTGAAGCAAAGAGGAGGCGAATAGGGCATGAGAGTAGTATTTTTGAACAGTTTGGAGAAAAAGGACGACGATGCGATGATGAAAGACGCTCAAGTCTGGATCGGAGAAGAAGAAGGTGTCTGGCGTATGGGCTGGAATGAATCAACCGGAGAAGGGGAGGAAGAGCATGTCTGGTATGAGGGCGCTTCCTGGTCGGAGATGCTCCACATATATCGTCACCGCCTTGCCGTGAAGCTGGGGGAAGGCTTTCGGCCGGTCATCGAAGGGATCTGGGACGAGAAGGAGGCTCTTCGCGGCAGAGGGATGACCGCTCAGAGGCTCATTTGCTACAGCGAGCTTCATGAGAACGAGCCGGTATATACGGAGCTGAGCGCTTGGCGCAGGAAAAAGGCATCGGCTGAACGAAAAGCCCCTTATCTCATCGGCACCAATCGCTTATTGCGTCTGATCAGTGTTTTTCTGCCCCAGACGGTGGAGGAACTGCTTGAGCTTCCGGGGGTGGGAGAGAACAAAGCGAAGGAATACGGAGCCGAACTGCTTGAAATCACGAAAGCGGCCGAAAGAACCGGCAGCTTCCCGCTGGATTGGGTGGAGCGCGAAATTGACGAGGAAACGTTCCGCTCCTGGCTGTACAAGCAGAAGGAAGTCAAATACCGCAACGAAATGGAGCGATACAGCGCCCGCCGGGCTGTGCTTGAATCGCTTGCGGAGGGCTTGAAGGTGGCTGACATTTGCACCAAAGCCGGTATTGAACGCCGCGAAGCGGTGGAACTGCTCGAGCAGTTGGAGAAAGAAGGCTACAATGTTGACGGACTGCTTGATTCCGAGCTCGAAGAAATGCCGGAAGGCGAGCAATCCGCGGTTTGGGAGGCATACGAAGAGTTAGGCGATACTTTGCTTAAGCCCGTGCTTCAGCGGGTCTACGGTGACGAAGCCGAGAGCGGCGGCACTCTCGACCTGCTGTATGAACGGCTTCGCCTCATTCGCATTCGTTATCGCCGGCACCGTGAAAGCGTGCAGCAAGCGGGGTAACCCCAAAAAGGCGGGCCAGAGGATAATCTTCTGGCCCGCCTTTTCAGATGATAAGGGTCGGGTGCCATGAAGCAATTGCCCGCAAAGTTATGTTCTTCCCCGCTGCGTGTTGGGATGGGGGGAGCGGCGGTATCCTTTTCTGCACCGCACGCAGTGTTTCGTTGCAGGACAGCCAATCGGTCGACCACATGCGGCGTCAGTCCGGCTGCTCTCCAGCGATGTCGAATCATCACCTTAAATGTTAAATAACTGCAAAAGTGCATGTTTTCCATGGAACTTAACGCTGCTTGAATGAATAACTGCAAAAATGCAGTTATTTCAAAGGGATTCACTCCAAATGGCTCTATATCGGTCCCAAAAACTGTACCATTGCAGGTTTTGCTGCTCATGAGTCTTCGGGAGCCAAAAAAACTGCAATTATGCAGTTTTCGCTCATAATCAAAAAGCCGACGCGGAATTTCAATCCGCGTCGGTGTTTACTTACCTTCCCAAAAAGTACGGAGAAGCAGGCAATGGAGAGAAAATTTGAAGCCGCAGAAGCGATAGCGTTCGCCTTTGCCATCCAATTGTAACCCCTCTTGGTGTTAATAAATCATACAATTGGATGGCAACAGCGATCGAAGGCTCAAGTATTTCTCGGAATTGCCAAACGCTTCAACGCACTTTTTCCTTCATATCCAATCCCGCTTGCGGAACAGATAAAACATGCCGGCGCCCAGCGCGATCATAATGCCCAAAACAACGAAATAACCATATTTCGTATGAAGCTCCGGCATATTGTCGAAATTCATGCCATACAGTCCGGTAATCAACGTAAGCGGAATAAATATCGTTGTGATAGCGGTAAACACGCGCATGATTTCGTTGGCCCGGTTGGCGATTGCCGACTGATAAGCTTCTCGTAAGTTGCCGACGAGTTCGCGGAACGTGTCAAAGTTTTCGGAAATCTTAACGGCGTTTTCGTAAATATCGCTAAAGTATTTTTGCAGTTGATCGTCGATCAAACGCAAATCCTTTTTGTTTAAAATGTTGATGACTTCTTTTTGCGGGCCGAGCACCTTTTTCAGCCACAGAATTTCGCTTCGGAGGCCAATGATTTCGCCCAGATGCGAACGTTTGGTATGAATGAGGATATCCTCCTCAAGCTTCTCGATTTTCGCTTCGATCCGGTCGCCGACGCTGAAGTAGTTGTCGACCACAAGGTCGATCAGCAGGTACAAAAACCGGTCGGGTTCGCTGACTTCCTGTTCCCACAGAATGGGCTTTACGGCGCGCAACTCGTTAATTTTTTGCTTCGTAACGGTGATGATATAATGCCGGCCGAGAAAAATATTCAGCGACCGGAGGAAAATTTCTTCGTCGTCATAGCGAATGCTGTTAACTACAATGAAATAGTGGTTGTCATACGTTTCGATTTTCGGACGCTGTTCCTCTTCGGTCAGGCAGTCCTCCACAGCCAGATCATGCAGCTGGAAGATCGGCTGCAGCAGGGCCAAATCGTCCACGTCCGCGTCGATCCAATAGAAGCCCTCCTCCGGGGCAACCGTCGTCAGCTCCAGATCCTCAACCGGTGTGAATACGCCTTCTTGCACGTGACGAATTTTCATAAGCCTTCCCTCCCTTTCCCCGGACCTTAGGATAAGCCGGGTATGCTCTTTGGTTGGAGCACAGGAAAGAGATCAGCTGTTTTTCGGTGACGCCAAAATAAGGCGTTTATTTAAAACACCGGGAAACGAAAGTGCCCGTGACTTGCCGCGAGCTCCCTGCTGATCGTTTTCCTATGCGATTGTCTTGCCAGGGTCAAGCACTGCGGACTCGGGTCGCCTTCCATTCTCGGTTTCACCTCTTTTGGGATGGGTCTTTAAAACACTTGTCTAGTATAACGCTGCAAGCTGAAATGTTTCAACCCAAAAGTATCATATGTAAAGACGAACTTTCATGGTGCAAAAGAAAATGTGATTTTTATCCTAAGTTCTTGACGGAAATGGGTATCATCCATTAAAGTGATTTTAAGAGCCGCGAGGCATTTCGGCTTACTGATTTAAAAAACAACCGAATAAAGCGAAATCTTATCAAGAGCAGGTGGAGGGACTAGCCCGATGAAACCCGGCAACCGGCGATTTTTAATCGCAGCGGTGCTAATTCTTGCAGAAACGTAAAGCCTAAGCGGCTTCATGCTTTCTGACAGATGAGAGAGGCGCATACAGGAAATTTATGATGACCTTTCTCCATACCGAGAAAGGTCTTTCTTGATTTTCAGGGCTTCTTTTCAAGCGATAGGATTGCTTATTACCGTCAAAGGAGTGAAGAATTTATGCCGATTAAAGTTCCGGATCATTTGCCGGCCAAAGAAATCCTGACGAATGAGAATATTTTCGTAATGGATGAGAGTAGAGCCTATCACCAGGATATCCGTCCTTTGCGGATCGCTATTCTTAATCTGATGCCTACCAAGGAGACGACGGAAACGCAAATTTTGCGGCTGCTCGGAAATACGGCGCTGCAGCTCGAAATTGTCCTGCTTCATCCCATTTCCCACACCTCCAAAAATACATCAGCCGAGCACCTGGAGATGTTTTATAAAACCTTCGATGAAATCAGGGATCTCCGCTTTGACGGCATGATTGTCACGGGGGCTCCCGTGGAACAATTGGATTTTGAAGACGTGAATTACTGGGAAGAGCTTAAGGATATCTTCAAATGGAGCAAAACGCATGTGACATCGACGATGCATATTTGTTGGGCTTCCCAAGCAGGTTTGTATTATCACTATGGCGTCCGCAAGATCCCGCTGGCTCAAAAATGCTTCGGCGTATTTTCTCATACCGTGAACAATCCGCATGTAAAACTGGTTCGCGGCTTCGACGAAGTGTTTCAAGTCCCGCATTCCCGCCATACCGACATCGTTCGCGAGGACATTGAAAAGGTGCCGGAGCTGCAAATCCTGGCGGAGTCCGAGCAAGCCGGCGTTTACCTCGTAGCGACGAATGACGGCAAACAGATATTCGTCACCGGCCATTCCGAATATGATCCGTTTTCTTTGAAATGGGAATACGACCGCGACGTGTCAAAAGGACTGGACATCGATCTGCCGGTCAACTACTTCCCGAACGACGACCCGTCCCGGAAGCCATTGTCGACCTGGCGCGGGCACGCAAACTTATTATTTTCCAATTGGCTCAATTACTATGTGTATCAAGAAACGCCGTATGACATCGATCAACTGGCAGAGTTTGTATACGAAATCTAATCATCAATTGAAGATATCCATTGGAGGGATATAAGGTGGCGGAGAAAAAATGGCACATTGAAAGTATTTTGGCGCAAATCGGATCCGTGGAAGAACCGGTGACCGGAGCGGTTAACTACCCGATTTATCAGGCTACCGCTTTTCGGCATCCACAGCTTGGCAAAAGTACCGGTTTCGACTACGCCCGGACGAAAAGCCCGACCCGGAAAGTGCTGGAAGATGCGGCCGCGGCTTTGGAATCGGGGGATGCAGGGTTTGCCTGTAGCTCCGGGATGGCTGCCTTGCAGACGGTATTCACCCTGTTTTCGCAGGGCGACCATCTCATCGTTTCTTTGGATTTATACGGCGGAACTTACCGTTTGATCGAACGGATTTTGTCCAAATACGGCGTTACGGCTTCGTATGTGGATACGAACGATCTCGACGCTTTGGAAAACGTGCGTAAACCAAATACCAAAGCGGTCATTATAGAAACGCCAACCAACCCTTTGATGATGATCACGGATATTGAGGCGGTATCCAGGTGGGCCCGTAAGCACGGACTCCTCACGATTGTGGACAACACGCTGCTAACCCCGTATTTTCAGCGGCCCCTTGAGCTTGGAGCGGACATCGTCGTACATAGCGCGACCAAGTATCTGGGCGGACATAACGACGTGCTGGCCGGCCTGATCGTAACCAAAGGCTCGGAGCTTTCCGCCGAAGTCGGCATTTTGCATAATTCGATCGGAGCGGTGCTGGGGCCAACGGACAGCTACCAGCTTATGCGCGGAATGAAAACGCTGGCCCTGCGCATGGAGCGCCATCAGAGCAATGCGCTGAAGATCGCGGAATATCTGAGGGAGCATCCGCAGGTGGCCGAGGTCTTTTATCCTGCGCTGTCGGAACATCCGGGTTATGAGATTCAAAATAAACAATCGAGCGGAAACACGGGGATTTTCTCGTTCAAAGTGACCGACGCGCGGTATGTAGAGCCGATTCTCCGTCATTTGAAGCTGATCGCTTTTGCGGAAAGCTTAGGCGGGGTGGAGTCGCTGATGACCTATCCGGCGGTGCAGACTCACGCTGACATACCAGCGGAGATCCGCGAGGCGGTTGGAGTCGATGATCGCCTGCTGCGATTCTCGGTAGGGATCGAGCACCATGATGATCTGATTGCGGATTTGGCTCAGGCATTGGAAGCGGCGAAAGCGGAAGTGGAAGGGGGACAAGGTCATGAGTGAGGCTACAAATCAAAGCCGGCATGAGGCTGATTCAAGTCGCAACGAGAAGAAATTCGAGACCAAATTGATTCATTTTGGGAATGAGGTGGACAGCGCGACGGGGGCGTCCAGCGTTCCGCTGTACCAGGCATCTACGTTCCACCATCACGATATTTTCAATCCGCCGCAATACGATTACAGCCGTTCCGGCAACCCGACGCGCCAGGCGCTGGAGGATTATATCGCGCTGCTTGAAGGAGGCGTGCGAGGATTTGCGTTTCCGAGCGGAATGGCGGCGATTTCCACAACGTTTATGCTGCTTTCGGCAGGGGATCACGTTATCGTGACCGAGGATGTTTACGGGGGCACGTACCGGCTGCTGACGAATATTTTAAGCCGGATGAGAATTGAAACGACCTTTGTGGACATGACGAACATCGAAGAAGTAAAGGCCGCAGTTAAGTCCAATACCAAAGCGGTATTTATGGAAACGCCGTCGAACCCGACGCTGAAAATTACCGATATCTCGGAGATTGCGGCTTGGGCACGGGAAAACGATCTGCTCAGCATTGTGGACAATACGTTTATGACTCCGTATTATCAGCGGCCGATTGAGCTTGGCGTCGACATCGTCGTTCACAGTGCAACCAAATTTCTCGGCGGGCACAGCGATGTGATTGCTGGCCTGACCGTTGCCCGAACCGAATCACTCGGACGGCAGCTGAAATTTTTGCAAAACGGCCTCGGCAGCGTCCTTGGCGTGCAAGATTCCTGGCTCTTGATGCGAGGCATGAAAACGCTCGGCGCGCGGATGGCCCACAGCGAGATCAGCGCGCGGAAATTGGCGGACTGGCTGAGCGGGCGAAGCGATATTGCCGCGGTCTATTATCCGGGCCTGCCGGATCATCCCGGACGAGAGATTCAAGAGAAGCAATCGACCGGATACGGAGCGGTCGTCTCGTTCGACGCCGGTTCCGGCGAGCGGGCAAAGCGTCTGCTTAGCGCGGTAAAGCTGCCGCTCGTCGCCGTCAGCCTCGGCGCGGTCGAGAGCATCCTTTCCTATCCGGCGATGATGTCCCATGCCTCCATGCCTGCCGAAGTCCGGCAAGAACGAGGCATTACGGACGGGTTACTACGCTTCTCTGTCGGCCTTGAGGACATCGGGGATCTGATCGCCGATCTGGATCAAGCTCTCAAGCACAGCTGACCTGCCCCATGCTCATCGCATCCCCCCTTCGTGAAGGATGGGAGGAGGTTTACAGCTTAGTTGGGCATCGAGAAGGAAAAAGGTATCTTCTGTAAGAGTTCACGTACTCATTTGGGAGCTTTTGCTCCATATTCGCCTTATTAAGCAAGCACGCGATCATAAGCGGCGGTGAGATAAAAAACATAAAACGGTGAGGGTTTTAATCTCACCGTTTTATGTTTAATTAACAGTAATGCTTGAAAAGCTGACCACGCCGAATACTCGCATTATTTAGAATAGAATGCGTAAACATGGAGCCTTTGTGATGGCTCGAACTTCCAAGCTATACTTCGCTCATGCTGCCGATTTCAAGCAGGTTACCCTCCGGGTCGGCGACATAAAAGTTGCGGATGCCGAAGGGATAGGTTATGGGTTCTCCAGTCGGAAATCGCACGCCCAACTTCGATAGTTGCTCATATTCCGCATCTACATCGGCAAAGCAGGGTAACCAGAGGGCAATTTCAAACGTTTGATTGATTCCCTTTGGAGGGACGTAGCTCTCCCCAATTGCCTGCGCGAAGGCTTTCCTGCTGTACATGAACAAGGATAGCGCGCCGCTTGCCGTCTCAAACTCCGCAAAATCCCCGCCATTCCATTGAGTATGAAAGCCCAATGTATCTCTGTAGAATCGAACCATACTGTCCATGTCGTCGGCGTATAGGCACGCGCCCACCCTTACATCTCGTCCGATCAATGTCATCCATCTCCTCTATGTCGCAATGTTTATTGGTGCGTTCTTATCCATAGAGCGATGTCCTCTATAACCTCTTCGGGCGTCGGGGTTTCCTGCGCGTACTGCGTAAGCCTGCCCTCGCCTAGCCTGCACGGCCTTTGTGGCTCCATGATTGCGCATACTGCTCTAACTGTCTCCCGTGTCGAGTAGACGCTTAGGATAATTCATTTCACCTTTTAGTCCTTTTGCTTACCGATAATTTGTGGCCACAACATTGAAATAAGAATAAGGGCTTGGGAAGTTTCCAAAAGGTATTATTCGGATGTGTAGCCACACTTCCTATGCTTGCTATTCTATTTTTTATGCTAACAAACATGGATAAAGTTTACAATAACTGTATCCGTGTTTGTATTCTTATATCACCGCGCCTTAAGACCGGGTGCTGTTTTTCTCCCTATGATTGTGTTACGATTGGTCTATCATCTTAAATTTTCAGTAATTATGGATTTCATCATTTATAGGTTTAAGGAGGCAGAGGAATGTCTGCGATCGATCATATATTAGACAAGGCGCTCCAGGGCGGGCGCCTGAATGTTGAAGAAACCGTTACGCTGTTTGAGTCGGATGAAGTGGAGAAAATGGGCCATGCCGCCAACATTCTGATGGAGCGGAAGCACCCGGAGCCGATTACGACTTTTGTCATCGGCCGCAACATTAATTACACCAATGTCTGCGACGTGTATTGCCGGTTTTGCGCCTTTTATCGTCGTCCCGGCTCGGAGGAAGGATATGTCCTGCCGGACGAAGCGATTTTTCAGAAAATTCAGGAAACGATAGATGTTGACGGGACGGAAATTTTGATGCAGGGCGGGACGAATCCGAATTTGCCGTTCAGCTATTATATTGATCTGCTCAAAGGCATTAAAGAACGTTTCCCGGACATTACGATGCACTCGTTCTCTCCTGCGGAAATCATGAAAATGAAAGAAGTTTCGGATGGCCTTTCACTGGAGGAAGTGGTTCGCCAAATTCACGCGGCGGGTCTTGATTCGCTACCGGGCGGCGGCGCGGAAATTTTGGATGACCGGACGCGCAGTAAAATCAGCCGTCTTAAAGGCTCCTGGCGCGACTGGATGGACGTCATGCAAACGGCGCATAAAATCGGCATGAACACGACGGCCACCATGGTTATCGGCTTCGGCGAATCGATGGAGGAACGTGCCCTCCATTTGATGCGGGTGCGTGACGCGCAGGACGAATGTCTGGAAAACGGCTATCCGTCCGAGGGCTTCCTGGCCTTTATCCCATGGACGTTCCAGCCGGATAATACGAATCTGAAGCAGGAAAGACAAACGCCTGAATCCTATTTGAAAACCGTAGCGATCAGCCGGATCGTTTTGGATAATATCAAAAACCTGCAGTCTTCGTGGGTTACGATGGGACCGGAGGTCGGCAGATTATCCCTGCAATATGGCTGCAACGACTTCGGCAGCACGATGATCGAGGAGAACGTAGTGTCATCGGCCGGCGCCACGCATAAAGTCAATATCGAGTCGATTCTTTCCATTATTCGTTCCGCCGGAAAAATCCCGGCCCAGCGCAATACGAAATATGATATTTTGCGCGTATTTGACGAGAAGAGCACTATCGAACGCGATTTCATCATGCAGAATTAAGCAGTGCAATTTAAACATAACTAATGTGAATGTAGACTTACTCAACTGACTTATACCGTAGAGATTGTTGCATATTGTGCAAAATTATAACCATGTGGCTGGCTTGCCGTCCATTTTGTTGCATATAAAGTGCAACACAATGGAGCTTATCGGCCTGAAATGGTCGCTAGGGGCCAATAATGTTGCATGAAATACAATATCTTTACTATTTTGCTGGCTTCCTGCTTCAATTTGTTGTACGAAATACAACAATTCCTTGCCTGCTCCCCCAATATTACGATTCAAACCTTGTAAAGCATGACTCCGAAACTGCCTGTGAGGCGTAAGAATATCAAGACTACGACTGGAATCATGCGGACTATTTGGTCCGAACCGATATCAGGTTGTAGCGAACCAGAATAACAAGCCAGCGCAATAATGGAAATCCTGCCTTTCATTCCATGGATCGTTCCCGTATATCCGTTTCCTTCCCGCCATATACTTGGAGAAGGAAGCGGAAGGGGGCCAGGTTCATGGATCTTTTTACCATTCGCGTCAAAATGGATGCTGCAGAATCAGGAGACCGGCTTACAACATGCATTCGGGATGCCATGTCTGATTTACATAATGATCGTGTCCGGATGAGCCTGGTTCAGGCTTCGGATGGAGGCAGCGATGCGGAAATTCATGTGGAAGCGCGGGAAGAGCAGGAGGAACAGGAATTACAACTGCTTCGTTTGTCGCTCGGACTAGCCCGTTACATCGTGGATTACAAAGAAGAAGAGATCGTAACCCGAATTCTTGAACGGGAATATGATCTGGCTTCCGATGAGGAAATGCGGGAGGTCAAAGAGATATGTCTTCGTCTTCTTGAAACGCCTGAGAACAGCCGGGAACCGAAAGAAGTCCGGGTTCATCAAGTGAATGAAACGCTGACGAATTATTTGCGGACCGATTCCTTTCTACAATTGGACGGATTTATCGCTTTCCGCCTGAAGGAATACGAGGCAAGGCTGCGCGAAACGGTTGATTACGCCATGGATGAGTATCTGCTGGATAGACAGTATGAGGAATTTATCGGACTCCTGCAATCCTTTGTTTATTTTCAGGAGCCGCTAACGCCGCTTGTCCATTTAATGCATAAGCAAGGAAATGAGTTCGCCGTCTTGAACGAGCAGTTTTCCAGGATTCATGTTACGCCTCCCGGCGGGGTGATCGCGAGGATCGCGGATCAGGAGATGGAGATGGAAGACGTGATCGTCAGTACGCTGATTTCGCTCTCTCCGGACCGGATTTTGATCCACACCCGGGATCCCGAAGCTCAGGTCATTACGACCATCCGCCGCATATTCGGCGATCGGGTGGAGCTTTGTCTGCATTGTCCCCACTGCCAGCCGTTTCATCAAGGCGCGCGGCATCTTGACCAAGGGACCTAAGGAGCTTGAAAAGTCGGGCGAACCAAATTCTTGACGATCATTTGCGATAGCATTATAATTACACTCAAGTCAAAAGCGTCGACAAAGACATGAACCAAAAGACGTCGATCCGTGCAGAGAGAGGGAACGTTGGCTGAAATTCCCTTCGGTTTCGGTTTTTGGTTTACCCCTTTGTAGCTGCTTTCCCGAACCCAGGATGTTGCTGGTATTAAGGATAGCCGGTTCATTGCCGTTACCTAATGCCGAATTAAGGGCTTGCCTCATGCCACACCGCTTGAGGGCAGCCGAATGAGGGTGGAACCACGGGTATATAACGCTCGTCCCTTTCCGGGACGGGCTTTTTATTTTGTCCGCCTCCGGTGACCAAACATATTTCCAAAAGGGAGGAAAAGACGGTGGCAGTATCTATTTCGTTGCCGGACGGTTCGGTCCGGGAATACGCGGAAGGAAGCACTTTGGAGGATGTGGCCGCATCCATCAGCAGCGGTCTGCGTAAAAACGCGCTTGCAGGGAAAATCAATGGGGTGGCCGTGGATTTGAATACCGTGCTGAAAGATGGCGCGGTCGTGGAAATCATCACGGGGGATTCCAAAGACGGTCTGGAAGTCATGCGTCACAGCAGCGCCCATTTGATGGCTCAAGCGGTCAAACGGCTGTTTGGCAACAAGGAAGTCAAGCTGGGCATCGGTCCGGTAATCGAGGACGGCTTTTATTATGACATGGATTTGGAGCATCCGCTGAATCCGGAGGATTTGCAAAAGATCGAAAAAGAAATGGAACGCATCATCGGTGAAAATCTGCCGATTACCCGCCGCGAAGTCAGCCGCGATGAAGCGATTGCGATCTTCACGGAACTCGGAGATCCGTATAAGCTGGAGTTGATTCGCGATCTGCCGGAAGACAGCGTGCTGTCTATCTATGATCAAGGAGAATTCTTCGATTTGTGCCGCGGGCCGCATGTGCCTTCCACCGGCAAAATCAAAGTTTTTAAACTGCTTAACGTAGCGGGTGCTTACTGGCGCGGCAACAGCAATAACAAAATGCTGCAGCGCATTTACGGGACGACTTTCAATAAAAAAGCCGATCTGGATGAGCACTTGCGTTTGCTGGAAGAGGCTAAAAAACGGGATCACCGCAAACTTGGCAAAGAACTGAACATTTTTACGTTCAACAATTTGGTGGGCCAAGGTCTTCCGATCTGGCTTCCTAAGGGTGCGACGATGCGCCGGACGCTGGAGCGGTATATCGTCGATATCGAAGAGCGCCTCGGTTATCAGCATGTTTATACTCCGGTTCTGGGGAATGTGGATTTATACAAAACTTCAGGACACTGGGAGCATTACCAGGAAGACATGTTCCCGAAAATGGAAATCGATAACGAAGAATTCGTGCTTCGTCCGATGAACTGCCCGCACCATATGATGGTTTACAAGAGCGATATGAGAAGCTACCGGGATTTGCCGATCCGGATCGCGGAACTTGGCATGCAGCACCGTTACGAAATGTCGGGAGCATTGACGGGTCTGCATCGCGTTCGGTCGATGACATTGAATGACGCTCATATTTTCTGCCGTCTGGATCAAATTAAAAGCGAGTTTACCCGCGTGCTTGATTTGATCAAGCAGGTCTATAATGATTTCGGGATCAAGGAATACCGCTTCCGTCTTTCCTATCGCGATCCTCAGGATACGGAGAAATATTTCCAAAACGACGAGATGTGGAATACCGCGCAGCGGATGCTGCGAGAAGTTGTGGAAGAAGCGGGTCTTCCGTTCTTCGAAGCCGAAGGCGAAGCAGCTTTCTACGGGCCTAAATTGGACGTTCAAATCAAGACGGCATTGGGCCGGGAAGAAACGCTGTCGACCGTACAGATCGATTTCCTTCTTCCGGAACGTTTTGAGCTGGAATACGTTGGCGACGATGGCGCCAAACACCGTCCGGTCGTGTTGCACCGCGGCATTCTCGGGACTATGGAACGTTTCGCCGCCTTCCTGCTCGAAAACTTCGCCGGCAATTTGCCGCTGTGGCTATCCCCGGTTCAAGCCAAGGTTATACCGGTCTCCGGCAATTTCGACGGATACGCTCGCGAGGTCGAGGAAAAGCTTCGGGCCGCCGGTATTCGCGCGGAAAGCGATCTGCGCAACGAAAAGCTCGGTTATAAAATTCGTGAAGCGCAGCTCGAAAAACTGCCGTACATGTTCGTTGTAGGGGAAAGCGAGCAAAGCAGCGGCACGGTTTCGGTTCGCAAACGCGGCGAGGGCGATCTCGGCGCAAAACCGCTGAATGAAGTGACCGACCTGCTCGTAAACGAAATTCGGAACCATACAATCTAATATAAGGGATGTATAATATTTGGCGTATGTGGAAAACCTTCGGAATAAGGGGGAGGTTTTCTCATGCGCCAAATTTTTATATGGAAAAGAATCAGTACAAGTTGTGTTCTCGCTGCGATTCTGATTTTGTCGATGGTTGCGGACAACACGATTCTTGCGAAATCAGGCCAGGCCCTGGTTAAACAACAGCAATCACAAGATATGACGAGCCGGCTTGAATCCCAATTCGAATTGGATAAAGCCAAGCTTGCCGTTACGCAATATAACCATTCGTTCAAGGCACCGGTTCAAAAAACGACGGTGCCGGAACGCAAGATCAAGCCGGTGCAAACCGTGAAGGTCATGGCTACCGGATACACGGCGGGGTATGAATCAACGGGTAAAAAGCCAAGTCATCCGCAATATGGCATTACGTATTCCGGTGTTAAGGTTCGCCGCGATAAAAATACGGTATCAACGATCGCGGCCGATCTGAAGGTGTTTCCGATCGGCACCATTCTGTACATTCCGGGTTACGGGTATGGGATTGTCGCGGACAAAGGCTCGGCGATCAAAGGCAGAAAAATCGACCTGTATTTTAAAACGACAAAGCAGGTGTACAAAGAGTGGGGCAAAAAGGAAGTTGAAGTCCAGGTTATTCGAAAAGGCAGCGGCAAGCTGACGGAATCTATGATTCGCGAGCTGGGCAAAGCGATGGCAGTCAGCAAAGATATTCCCGAGAAATTCTGGGACAAGGCGGTCTGACAATTCTCGAATATTTTCCCTTGCCGATTCGCATAATAAGCGATGTGATCACGGGTGATGCGATCACGCCGGCATACCATGTATGCCTTGCGTTATGCGAAAGGGAGGTGAAATCCATGCCAAACCAAAAAAAGGCGGCTTCTCCTGGCTTCAAAACGCCAAACGAGAAGTATAGCGCCGAATTTGCCGAAGAAAACAACGCAACGATTGCACAGAAAGCGAAAGCTTCTCGTAATGCAACGACGAGCGTAAGTACTCAAAATCAAAAATAGTTCTCTTGAAACCTAGCGAGCGCCCGAAGACCGGGTGCTCTTTTAGTTTTTCCATGATTTGGAATACGCCTCGGTCTCGAGACGGAGACAAGGTTCCATCTCGCGCCGCTGTTGGGGAATGGCAGGATGCTGTACACTGGCATTAATAAAGCTTATGTCAATTTTCAAGGGTGGAGGTTAACCTAATGCGACACGGAATCTGGGGAAGATTTTTTGGAGGGTTGCTGCTGATCGGCATCGGCGCCTTGTTCCTGCTGAATCAGTTGGGAATTACCGACGTCAGCATCGGATATTTGTTTTCGACCTATTGGCCCGTATTATTGATTTTTGGGGGCCTTGCCAATCTGGCGAACGGGCATCGGTCGGGCTTTATCTGGGGGCTCGTATTAATCCTGGTCGGCGTTTACTTCCAGGGAAGGAACCTGGATATGATCTGGCTGTCACCGGGAGAGTTTTTTAAATATTTCATTCCGGTCATGCTCATCGTCGGAGGGCTTTGCGTTCTGTTTAAGCCCAGAAACCATCATAGGGACATGAACGATTTCCCGCCTCCTCCGCCACCGCCTCCTCCTCGCCCGCCGATGGAACCTCCGGTTCCGCCGATGTATCATCCCGAAATGGAGTCCCCGCTGGATTCGATTTTCGGCTCGATGGAGAAGAAAGGCCCTCAATCGGAAGGAAAACCTAACTCCAATAAGTATGCGGGTTCAGGCTACAATTCGGGAAATATGAACGAACTTAAACCTGAAGTCGTCAATAAAGCGGGGTTTATCGGCGACGTTCATGTAGGGCAGGATTATTTTCAACTGCATCCCATGAATATTTCCCACTTTATCGGCGATACCATCATTGACTTGACCAAAGCGCAGATTCCTTACGGAGAAACAAAGATTAATGTATCTGCCTTTATCGGCGACGTCAAAGTGTTCGTTCCGAACGATATGGATGTCGGCATTATCGCTTCTTCCAGCGCTTTTATCGGAGACTTGAAGGTGCTTACGCAGCAGCAGGGAGGATTCATGAGCAATGTTGAAGCTCAGACTCCTTACTACAACGAGGCGAGCAAGAGAGTCAAGCTTGTTGTCAGCGTCTTTATTGGCGACGTGAAAGTGAATATGGTGGGTTGATAAATGAATGTGCAGCGAATCTTAAAAAACACCAAATGGGAGCTTCTCCTCTATTTTCTGCTTACGGGCAGTTTGGCGGCGGTTGCCCTATATATCGGAGTCAATTCCGGGGTTATCGTGGTGAAAGATCATGATCCCCGGATTTGGTTTGTCGATATCGCGGGTGTCGTCATTTTAACGCTGATCATTGGATACATCGCCGGGCGCCGGATTCAGGGTAAAATCGATTTGCTGCATTTAAATATGCTTCAGGTGGCCAAGGGCAATTTGGCGGTGCGCATGCCGGATACCGTTGATCAGACCTTTGCCGGTCTTTATCGGGAATTCAACAATATGACGGATGCGGTCGAGAAGAAAATGCAGCTGCTGCAGCAGCTTGGCGAGCAGGAGGTTATAGAAAAGGAGCAGGCGTCGGAAAAGGCGGTGCTTGAAGAGCGGCGGCGGCTTGCCCGCGATTTGCATGATACGGTGAGTCAGCAGTTGTTTGCGATCCATATGGCGGCCTCTTCGCTGCCCAAGGTCCTGGAAATGAATGAAGCCCAGGCTAAAATCGTTCTGGATCAGCTCATCCTTATGTCCAACACCGCGCAGAAGCAAATGCGGGCGCTCATCGCGCAGCTGCGTCCGATGGAACTGGTGAACAAAACGCTGGCCGAAGGGCTGGATCAATGGTTCCCGGATTACTGCCGGCAAAACGGGTTAAAAGGAATCAAGGATCTTGATTTGCAGGGAGACCTGTCGGAAGCAAAGGAACATCAGTTGTTCCTGATTATTCAGGAGGCAATGGCGAATATCGTCAAGCATGCCGGAGCGCAGATGGTCAGCCTTTCGCTCCGCGAAGGCCCGCGGCAGGTCGTGCTCAGCATCAGCGATGATGGACAAGGATTCAGCAATACGGTGCAGAAACAGGGCTCGTACGGGTTGACCACGATGCGGGAACGGGCGGAAAAGCTCGGAGGCCAAGTTGAAATCATCAGTAAGCCGGGTGCCGGGACAACCATTCGGGTACATATTCCGAAGTTCGAGGATAAAAAAGAGGGTGAGTCGGTTGGATAACAAGATCAAGGTGATGATTGTTGACGATCACGACATGGTGCGCATGGGACTTAAAACATATTTGATGCTCGACCCCAGCTTTGAGGTCGTGGCGGAAGCTTCGGACGGCCAGGCGGCGGTCAAAATGCTGGACGGGGAAATGCCCGGAGGCTTTCCGGATCTGATTCTAATGGATTTGATGATGCCCGTCATGAACGGCGCCGAAGCGACCAAGGCGGTGTTAAGCCGGCACCCGGGACTGAAGATCGTTATTTTGACGAGCTTCCTGGAAGACGATCTTGTCGTTCAAGCCGTTGAAGCGGGAGCCGTCAGCTACGTGCTGAAAACGGTATCGGCGGAAGAACTGATCTATGCGCTGCAGGGAGCTTACCGCGGCATGCCGGTCATGACCGGAGACGTGGCCCAGGCTTTAACCCGCGGTTTGCGGCAGCGGACGGCGCAAGCCCATGATTCGGGAATGACGGAGCGCGAGAAAGAAGTTCTCCTGCTGATTGCCGAAGGAAAGAGCAATAAGGAAATCGGCGAAGAACTGCATATCAGCATCAAGACCGTCAAAACCCATGTCAGCAACCTGCTGATGAAATGCGAGCTGGAAGACCGCACGCAATTGGCAATTTACGCTCATCGTCAGGGCTGGGTATCCCGTTCCTGATTTTTTTTGATAGAAAAACCGCTCCTATTTATATTTATCTTAGTTTTGGTCTATATTAATGATAGTTTTCCAGTTTTATCTCCTTTTTAATTGTTTTTAATGTTTGTTTAAGGTTCGTAGTACACAATAGGATCAAGCAAACAAGTACCCCTGAAGCAAACAGGGGAAGGAGGGTAAACATAATGGACGATCAAAAAAACAAACCAGGCCAAAATTTTGGGGAAAACGGCGGCGAAAGACCCGAGCAATCTCCGGAGACAGGCTCTTCATACTATTATTCTTACGGACCTTTTCAATCCTACGGCAAAAATAACGAGGAACCCGCAAGTGAAAATACTTATGAACGCCGGGAGCCGGAAGAAGTGGAAATTACGAGACCTGAGCCGGTGAGACCGATCCCTTCTTCGTACGATGTTCGTCCTGCGGCAAACGAAACATTCGGATCGAACGGAGACAACCGGAACGTTCCGGTCGCAAGAAACGGCGGTAATTGGCAGTACAGCAAACCGAAGAAATCATCCTTCAAATCGGTGATTGCCGGTGTTCTCGCCGGGATGCTGATCGTGACCGGAGCCATGGTATTCGCGGATCGCGCGAACCTGTTTACGCCGGATCAAGCATCGGTGGCAGTTTCGGGTTCGGCTTCCGGCAATTCGAGCGGTGATAGCGGTTCGGCTTCCAAAGCTTCACCTGCCTTGTATCCTATCACGAACGATGGAGACGTTACTAACGTTGTCAAGCAGGCCGGTCCCGCGGTGGTCAAAATCGAAACGCTGGTGAACTCCAGCAAGCAGCAAAGCAATGGCGGCAGCAACAGTCCTTTCAGCGACGATCCTTTCTATAATTACTTCTTTGGCGACGGTGGTATTGGCGGCGGAAACGGTGGAAATGGCGGGAATAGCGGCAACCAAAGCTCCCCGAATTCGGGTCAGCTGGTGCCTACGGGCCTTGGATCTGGATTTATTTTTGACAAAACCGGCTATATCCTGACCAATGAACACGTGGTCCATGACGCCGACGTCGTTCAAGTCACCGTGCAAGGGACGGATAAACCATATGAAGCCAAAGTGCTCGGCACAAGCTATGATTTGGATTTGGCCGTGCTGAAAATCGAAGGCAGCAATAATTTTCCTTCGATCCCGCTTGGCAATTCCGATAATGCGGAAGTTGGCCAATGGCTCGTGGCAATCGGGAACCCGCAAGGTTTTGACCATACCGTAACGGCAGGGGTGCTCAGCGCCAAGGAACGCGGCATCACGATTCCAGGGGAAAACGGCGAAAAAGACCGTCAATACGAACACTTGCTGCAAACCGACGCTTCGATCAACCCCGGGAACTCCGGCGGTCCGCTGCTTAACCTGAACGGCGAAGTCATCGGCATCAACGTGGCCGTCAGCGCGGATTCCCAAGGCATCGGCTTTGCAATTCCGACCAGCACGATTAGCGATGTGCTCGACAAACTGAAAAACAACGAAAAAATTCCGCAAAAACCGGTGCCTTTCATCGGAGCAACGCTGATGACCATGACCGAGGAAGTAGCCAAACAAATGGGTACGACCATTACGGAAGGATCCATCGTTTCCGATATCGTCTTCAAATCCCCGGCCTATAACGCCGATCTTCGTCCATACGATATCATCGTAGGTGCCAACGGCACGAAATATGCGACGAAGGAGAAATTGATCGAGTTCATCCAAAAACAAAAAGTGGGCACTCAGGTGACCTTGAATGTGGTGCGCGACAACAAGAACATCGATCTGAAAGTGACCATCGGCGACAAGAACGACTTCAGCGATCTTCAGCAATAACCAGAGCTTCGCCCCGTTGAAGGAGAGGCGACAGGGACTTAAGCCTGTCGCCTCTTTTGTATATAATGACGAAAGAAGCCTCTTCTTTGGTACAATAAAGATAATATTTTGGCAAGAGTGAGAAATGTTCCGTAAGAAAGATTGATTCGGTTGATTAAAGGAGAGGTTCCTGTGAGATCGGGAATATTAGTCATTGATGATGATGAGAAAATTACATCCATGCTGCGGCGCGGCCTGGCTTTTGAAGGATATGACGTATTTACGGCGCATAACGGCGCGGAAGGCTTGTCCATGATTATGAGTGCCGATCCGGATCTCATTATCCTGGACGTCATGATGCCCAAGATTGACGGCTTTGAGGTCTGCCGCAGGCTGCGTGAAGGCGGCAGCACCGTGCCGGTGCTGATGCTGACGGCCAAAGACGAAGTTGAGAACCGCGTCAAGGGGCTGGATACGGGAGCCGACGATTATCTAGTGAAACCCTTTGCCCTCGAGGAATTACTGGCCCGGGTACGGGCGCTTTTGCGGCGCAAGGAATCGGCTGGGGAAGCGGAAAACCAGCGGCTAATTTATGAGGATATTGTAATGGATCTCGAATCGCGGGAAGTGCTGCGGTCGGGGGAACGCGTGGAGCTCACCGCCAAGGAATTCGAGCTGCTTCACTTGTTTATGCAGAATCCGAAACGTCTCTTGACCCGCGACCTGATTATGGATAAAATCTGGGGCTATGATTACAGCGGCGAGTCCAATGTGCTTGAGGTATATATCGCCATGCTCCGGCAGAAAACGGAAGATCGCGGCGGCAAGCGTGTCATCCAAACGATTCGCGGCGCAGGTTATATCCTGAGGGGAGACGCCTAACATGTCGATCAGACTGCGGCTAACCGTATGGTATACGGGGATTTTGGCCATCACCTTGATTTTGTTCAGCGCATCGATTTACGGGCTTGTCCGGTACAATACGTTTGAGGAAGTTAAGCATCGTCTGAAAGATCAAGCGGTTCGAATCAACGCTTTGCAAAGTTATACGCTTCAGCAAGGGCTCGATTTGTATCTCGATTCCGCACAGGCGGATCGGCTGGAGGACGCGCAGTTATTCGTGCAGATTCATAATTACACGAACAATCACACCCGTTATTCGCAAAACCTGCTGGACCGGAAAATGGAGTTTCCGATTCCGGACATCAAGTCAGTGGAGAAAACGAATGGATTTCAATCGATCAAGTTAAGCGGCAATAATTTCTTAATGTATCAAGCGCCAGTCGCAATTGAAGGGCAGCTGGTTGGACTCCTCCAGCTTGCGGCATATACCGGGGCTGAAGACCGTCTGATGAATCAAATGAAAACGGTTTTGCTGTTCGGCTCCGTGTTCACGATTATCGTTGCCAGTTCGCTCGGCTTATTCCTGGCCCGCAAATCTATAGCGCCGATCGGCAAAGTCATCGAAGCGGCCAACGGCATTCAAACGGAGAACGATCTTAGCGTGCGCATTGATTATGACGGTCCGAACGATGAGATCGGACAATTGATCGGCACCGTCAACAGCATGCTGGAAAGGACGGAAGGCTTCTATAAAGGGCTGGATGAAGCTTATTCCACCCAGCGGCGTTTCGTATCGGACGCTTCGCATGAGCTTAGAACTCCACTCACTACGATTCGGGGCAACATCGATTTGCTGAAAAAAATGTGGATTCCGGAAGCGGAAGGGGAAGCGGCCAAAAACCTTGGCGAGGGTCAACTGCGGACGTTCTCGCTCGAAGCGGTGAACGACATTGCCGACGAGTCGGAGCGGATGAGCCGGCTGGTGAACGATATGTTGTCTTTGGCCCGGGCCGACGCAGGCCAAACGATCGTTATGGAACCGGTCATGCTGCAGCCGGTGGTTGAGGAAGTCATTCGGCGCGCTCAATTCCTTCCGCGCAAGGCAGAGTGGGTTCAGGGTGATATGACGGCGCTTCAAAATGCCTGTGTTACGGGGAGCAAGGATTATTTGCAGCAAATGTTGTTTATTTTCATTGAAAATGCCTTCAAATACACGGATCAAGGCAGCGTAACGATCGATGCCATCCGGGTCGGAGGACAAATCGGGATTCGTATTGCCGACACGGGGATCGGGATGGATCGCAGTGAGGTTCCGCATATATTCGACCGCTTCTACCGGGCCGATCTTTCCCGCGGCGTGAAGCCGGGCACCGGGCTTGGGCTTTCCATCGCCAAATGGATCATCGACGAGCACGGCGGATCCGTGGAAGTGATGACCAAGCTGGGAGAAGGCACTACGTTTCTTATCTGGCTTCCCGCTGTCTTTAACGCCCTGCCGGAATAAGCTATAATAGAAGTTGTTCCAAATTGGCTTCCCTAATGCATTACAGTACATGGGAGAAGAGAAAGCAGGGATAAAACCATGGAAGTGATCAAAATCTCGCCGCGGGGCTACTGCTACGGTGTGGTGGATGCGATGGTGCTTGCCAGACAGGCCGCCAAAAACCTGGATTTGCCGCGGCCGATCTATATATTGGGCATGATTGTCCATAACAGTCATGTCACGAATTCCTTCGAGGATGAAGGCATTATTACGCTGGATGGTGCGAATCGGCTGGAGATTTTGCAGCAGGTCGAGAGCGGAACCGTGATTTTTACCGCTCACGGCGTATCGCCCGAGGTGCGGAAAATCGCCCGGGATAAGGGGCTTACGACAGTTGACGCGACCTGCCCGGACGTGACGAAGACCCATGTGCTTATCCGTGAGAAAACAGCGGAGGGTTATGAGGTTATCTACATCGGCAAAAAGGGCCATCCTGAGCCGGAAGGCGCGCTTGGCGTCGCTCCGGGCAAGGTTCATTTGATCGAGAAAGAAGAAGAAATCGGCGATCTCAAGGTGAATGCCGACAAGATCGTGATCACCAACCAAACCACAATGAGCCAATGGGACATCAAGCATATTATGAAAAAACTGCTTGAGAAATATCCAAGCGCCGAGGTGCATAACGAGATTTGCCTTGCAACCCAAATGCGTCAGGAGGCTGTAGCCGAGCAGGCGAGCCAGGCGGATTTGGTCATCGTTGTGGGGGATCCCCGCAGCAACAACTCCAGCCGGCTGGCCCAGGTCTCCGAGGAGATTGCGGGCGTCAAGGCATACCGGATCGCCGACGTGACGGAGTTGAAGCGCGAATGGCTGCAGGGTATCGGAAAAGTGGCCGTGACATCGGGCGCTTCGACGCCTACGCCGATTACGAAGGAAGTTATCGCCTACTTGGAGCAGTACGACCCGGAAAATCCGGCCACGTGGGAGATTGTCCGTACGGTTAATATGAAAAAACTGCTGCCGCAGGTTAAAGCGGAACCGAAAAACGCTTAGAACGAGGTTCGCGAGCTATAAAAGTTACAACTAAATCTATGAACTTAAATAAGAGAAACCGCTCTTGAAACGGCCGAAAGGATACCGTGAATAGGGCGGTTTCTTTTTGTGGCGCGGTTTTCTCGCATTTCCAACTTTTGCGGGGTCACGTTTTTAACGGATTCATGTTATACTCCAAATATAAAGATTACAGTTTTGTTACCTTGTTGTAACTATTTAAAACTACTAACTAGGAGATGACAAGATGAACACACCTCGAATGAAAAAACGCTTGATCACCGGCGGAATTACTGCCATTCTGGCTGCAGCTCTTGTCTTGCCGGCATCGGCTTCAGCAGCGTCTTATACAACGACAACATATAAAACTTATACGACCTCCTGGAATACGATCTATTATACGATTCCTTGGAATACGTATTTTACGCAGCAACCGATTCAGATCACTTATCCGGGAACGACGGGCGGAACCATCGTTAAACCGCAACCCGTTCCGACTCAACCAGCCAAACCGCAACCAGCTCCAACGCAACCGGCCAAGCCGCAAACCGGCACTACAACACCGGCTAAACCAAGTACCGGCAATACGGCTGCCGACAAATCTCAGTTTGCTACCCAGGTGATCACTTTGGTCAACCAGGAACGCGCTAAGCAAGGACTCAAGCCGCTGACTGGCGATTCCGCGCTGAACAATATGGCGCTTGCCAAAGCCCAGGACATGAGCCAAAACAATTACTTCGATCATAATTCACCGACCTATGGATCGCCGTTTGATATGATGACGAAATTCGGCATTAAATACGGCTATGCAGGCGAAAACATCGCGATGGGACAAAAGACTCCGCAAGAAGTCGTCACCGCATGGATGAACAGCGAAGGTCATCGGGCGAATATATTGAATGCCAATTACACCCTGATCGGTGTCGGTTATTACAACGGCTATTGGGCTCAGGAATTCGTCGGAAGATAACCGCGAGCTTAGCATAGACAAAATGAGGCTGCCCTATGGGCGGCCTTGTTTGATTTTGCGGCTGATTTGAATGAGACATTACATAAGTTAGGCTTGACGTAAGCCCGGTTTTAATATATAGTTACTTTATCGGTTAAAAGCGTAGAAGCGAACAAGCGTTCAAGTGAAATAGTAAATAACAATGGATCTGAACAGCCGGGAGCATTTACCCGTTAAAGATGAGAGGATGAATAAAAATGATCGTTATTACTTCTAACCACACCCCTGAGGAACGAGTTCAGGAGATTATCGCCGTAATTGAAAAAGAAGGCGTTCAAACCCATGTATCCCGCGGAAAGGACCACACGGTAATCGGTTTGATCGGGAATATCGAACCGAAGCTCGCCGAGCATCTTCGTCAAATGAAGGGCGTCGAAAATGTCATCAAAATTTCGAAATCGTATAAGCTGGCCAGCCGCGATTTCCACCCGGAGGACACGGTTATTACGGTCGGCGATGTCAAAATCGGCGGCGGAGAGTTGGTCGTCATGGGCGGTCCCTGCGCCGTGGAGTCCCCGGAGCAAATCGACGAGATCGCAAGGCTGGTTAAGGCTGCCGGTGGCCAAGTGCTGCGCGGCGGAGCGTTTAAACCCCGTACAGGCCCGTACAGCTTCCAGGGCATCGGCGTCGAAGGTCTTGTCATGATGGCCGAAGCCGGCAAGAAGCACGGCCTGCTGACGATTACGGAAGTCATGACGCCGGAGTACGTGGATGTCTGCGCCGAATACGCGGATATTTTGCAGGTCGGCACGCGCAATATGCAAAACTTCGATCTCTTGCGCAAGCTGGGTACGATCAAAAAGCCGGTGCTGCTGAAACGCGGATTCAGCGCGACTTACGACGAGTTCCTGAACGCGGCGGAATACATTCTTGCCGGCGGCAACCCGAACGTCATGCTCTGCGAAAGAGGCATTCGCACGTTCGAGACGTACACGCGGAACACGCTCGATTTGTCGGCGATTCCCGTACTTCAGAACCTCAGCCATTTGCCCGTTATCTCGGACCCGAGCCATGGCACAGGACGGCGCGAATTGGTCGAGCCAATGACCAAGGCATCGGTGGCGGCCGGAGCGGACGGACTTATCATCGAAATGCATACCGATCCCGACAATTCCATGACGGGCGACGGCGTTCAGTCGCTGTTCCCGGATCAATTTGCCGCGTTGCTCCAAGACTTGGAGAAGCTGGCTCCGCTTGTCGGGAAACGTTTCGATACGCCGAAAGCTGCGCTGCAGCGTTAATTCCTACTGGATAAAAGTCGCTATTTGGACACAGATTTCCGTTTGCCTTATGGCAGCTTATGGCAGCTTATTCTGTATGCAACGGCCTCTTTCGCCTTTGTGCGGGGAGGCCTTTATACTTTTTGCCCACAAATTTGTACTAAGCGTGATAATACCTTACATAGTAAATAAAAATACCTTACATAAGTATTGACGACTTTTCCCCATGGTTCTATAATGACGACAGAATATAACTAAAGGATGAACGTTACTCGCAATAACGAGATTAAATGTTCGTGATTTGGGGAGGAAAGCGCAATGTCAGCAGAATTCGTGTTAAAAACAATCCAAGAAAAACAAATCGAATGGGTAGACTTCCGTTTTGTTGATTTGTCCGGACGCGCGCATCATGTTACAGTTCCAGCTAAAGAAGTCAGTGAGGAAACTTTTGTCAACGGCGTAGCATTCGACGGTTCTTCGATTCCGGGTTTCCGCGGCATTGAAGAATCCGATATGGTTATGATGCCTGATCACGGTTCCGTGTTTGTTGATCCGTTTACGGCACATCCGACACTCAACGTTTTTTGCGACATCTACACGCCGGATGGCGAGCGTTATGAACGGGACCCTCGCAGCATCGCGGTTCGCGCCGAAGAATACCTGAAGGAAAGCGGAGTTGGAACGGCTGCATTTTTTGCTCCTGAATCCGAATTCTTTATCTTTGACGATGTTCGTTTCGAAAACGGCATGAACACAACTTCCTATTCGGTTGATTCCGAGGAAGCGTTCTGGAATACGGGCCGCAGCGAAGAAGGCGGAAACCTGGGCTATAAAGTTCCTGTCAAAGGCGGATATGTTCCGGTTGCTCCAACCGACAAACAACAAGATATCCGCAGTGAAATGTGCCGCTTGCTTGAAGAAGCCGGACTTCGCGTAGAACGTCATCACCATGAAGTTGCTACGGCGGGTCAAGCGGAAATCAACTTCCGTTTCGATACTTTGCTGAAAACGGCCGATAATCTGATGGTCTATAAATATATCGTGCACAACACGGCACTGCAATTTGGCAAAACCGCAACGTTTATGCCAAAACCGCTCTTCGGAGACAACGGCAGCGGGATGCATGTTCACCAATCGATCTTTAACGGCGACACTCCGCTGTTCTATGAAAAAGGCGCGTATGCGAACCTGAGCGAAACCGCGCTGCATTACCTCGGCGGTATTTTGCATCATGCTCCGTCGCTGATCGCTTTCACGAACCCAAGCACGAACTCGTTTAAACGTCTGGTGCCTGGTTTCGAAGCTCCGGTGAACCTGGTATTCTCCAAAGGCAACCGTTCGGCGGCGATCCGGATTCCGGTAGCGGCCGTTACGCCAAAAGGATGCCGCATCGAGTTCCGTACGCCGGACTCCACGGCGAACCCTTACCTTGCTTTCTCCGCCATGCTGATGGCCGGCCTCGACGGCATCAAGAACAAAATCGATCCAATCAAGTTGGGATATGGACCCTTCGATACGAACATCTACGAATTGTCCGCCGCAGAAAAAGCGGAAATCCGCAGCGTTCCGGGATCGCTCGATGAAGCGTTGAACTCGCTGGAAGCCGATCATTCGTTCCTGACTCAAGGCGGCGTATTTACGGAAGAATTCATCCAAAATTTTGTTGAATTCAAACGTGCCGAAGCAAGATCCGTAGCCGTAAGAGTACATCCGTTCGAATTCGGACTTTATTACGATCTGTAAGTCGCACTTATAAAACAAGAGCCGGTGCCAAAGGAATTAAACCCTTCGGTGCCGGCTTTTTAGATTTAGGAATGTCAAAAAAGGTGCCCCTTGGCCAAATGAAGAATTGGCTTTGGGGCACCCTATTTTTTATGCGCTGCCGCAGGAATCTCTGACGACAAGTTCGGGCTCGACAACAACGCTGCTGGTTGCCGACTGGCCGTGGATCAGGTCGTACAATAGAGAAGCGGCCAATTTGCCGATTTTGTCCTTGTTCTGCCGAATTGTCGTAAGCGACGGAGTAATGTACCGTGCCGCTTCGATATCGTCGCATCCGATGATCGCGATATCCTGCGGTACCCGGTACTCATGCTCTTTCAAAGCGCGCATGGCTCCGATCGCCAGCGAATCGGAGGCGGCGAAGATCGCCCGCGGCAGCTTGCCGTTCAGAATCAGATTGTTCATGGCGTCATAACCGCTTGGCTCGAAGAAATTGTCGCCGTTGATGAACCAATCCTCGTTGACGGGGAGGCCAAAGCTTTCAATGGCCGCCTTATAGCCGCTCTCCCGCATGTTGGAGATTTCGGACTCCTGAGTGCTGCCGATATACCCAAGCTCGCGATGGCCCTGCAAATAAAAGTGTTCGACCACCTTATAAGCCATCTTGGTGTTGTCGGACATGACGTATCCTGAGTTTTGGCCCTTGAGTTGGATGTCTACGCCGATACAAGGGATTTCGCTGAGGTCAAGCTCGCGAATGGACGGTTCTACCTGTTGGCCCGTTACGATAATGCATCCGTCGACTTGGTAATGCAGGCAGCGAGCCAGGTAATCCCCGTCCGCCGCATGAAACTTCTCGTTGGAGAAGAACAGGAGATCATAACCGAGCACGCCCATTTGCTTTTTGAAGGAGCTTAGCACCTCTACGAAAAAGGGATGGTTAAAATCGATGTTTAGCTTGCCGGCAAAAATCACGCCGATCAGATTCGATTTTCTCGTCGCCAGCGTTTTCGCGGAATTGGAAGGCACGTAACCGGTCTGCTTCATGATTTCGAGAACCTTCGCTTTGGTTTCTTCGGAAATCTCGCTATAGTTGTTAATGATTTTGGAGACGGTCGAGACGGATACCCCGGCCATTTCCGCAATCGTTTTGATATTAATTGCCAAGGAATAGCCTCCTTAAAATCGGAAATGCCAAATTCACGAAACTGTTTTCGTAAATTATTCTAAAGAGTTTAATCCCGTTCGTCAATGTTGGATAATGTGAGAAACCATCGTAAACCCTCGGATTTACACAGGGTTTTGAAGGGGTCTCAAGATTGCGACCGGTCCTAAAAGTCATGAAATTTCCCCTCTGGAAAGTGAAAGATTGTCGCCTTTACAAACCGAAAAATTGATGTGATAATGTGATTAACGAAACCGCTTTCGTAATTTATATAATCAATAAATCTGAGAGGAAGAAGAGAAAATGACGCAAAAGGGCTGGAAGTTTCATGGGGAAGAGGGGAAATTCAAGCTGGAGCAGCCTGAGCTGAACAGTTATTTGTATTTTCCCCTGGTGAATGAAGCGGGCATGATGTCCGCCGTTACACCGAATTTGCACGGCAGCATTACCTCCAACCACAACACCTTTCTGCTGGAACCGGGTTCCGTCGAAAGCCTTCATAATTCCAAAGCATCGCGGAATTTCTGGGTGAACATCGACGGGTATGGCGCCTGGTCGGTCTGCGGCAACTCCGCGAAGCAAAACGCCGCGCTGTTTGCCGATGCCAAGGAGCACTCCTTTATGGAAGCGGGATTTTTATGGCATTCGCTGACCCGTGAAAACGAAGCTATCGGGCTGCGCGCGGAAACCGTCAGCTTTGTTCCTCCGACCGAAGACAAAATCGAGCTGATGAGAGTACGACTGACCAATACGGGTACAACACCGATCCGCTTTACGGCAACCGCCGCAATTCCGCTCTATGGACGTTCGGCGGACGACTTGAGGGATCACCGCCACGTTACCTCGCTACTGCACCGGATTTTCACCTCCGGGCACGGTATCGAAGTGCAGCCTGCGCTGTCTTTTGATGAACGGGGACATCGCATCAATAAAGTGACTTACGGCGTGCTCGGTGCGGAAGGAAGCGGAACGGCACCGGCCGGATTTTTCCCGATTGCGGAAGACTTTATCGGTGAAGGCGGCACGTTTGATTGGCCGGAAGCGGTAGTGAAGAATCTGCCCGCAGGCACCGGGGCCGAAGCGAAACTGGAAGGCTATGAAGCGGTTGGGGCTTTGCGCTTTGCCGATGCGGAATTATTGCCGGGGAAATCGGCCTCCTACATCGTCGCGATGATTATCTCGGACGACCGCATCGATAACGCTCGCTACGCTGCGGAGTATTTATCCGAAGAGCGGTTTGAGACGCTGCTTAAGCAAAACGAGGCATATTGGCGTGAAAAGCTGGACACCATCTCATTCCATTCCGGAAGCAAAGAGCAGGATATGTGGCTGAAATGGGTTACCCTGCAGCCGGTTCTGCGCCGTCTTTACGGTAACTCGTTCCTGCCTTATCACGATTACGGCCGCGGCGGCCGGGGGTGGCGCGATTTGTGGCAGGACTGCCTGGCTCTCATGGTGATGGAGCCTGAGGAAGTCGGTTTTCTGCTTCATAATAACTATGCCGGCGTGCGTATGGATGGAAGCAACGCAACGATCATCGGCACGAAACCGGGCGAGTTCGTGGCGGACCGCAACAATATCCCGCGGGTTTGGATGGACCATGGCGCTTGGCCGTTCCTGACCACGCTGCTGTACATCCATCAAAGCGGCGATTTGGAATTTTTGCTGAAGAAGCAGGAATATTTCCGCGACGTCTTCGTCAAACGCTGCCGCGAGAGGGACACCTCCTGGACTCCGGAGCAGGGCAACAAGCTGCTGACATCGGACGGACGCGTGTATGAAGGAACCATTTTGGAACATATTTTGCTGCAAAATATCGTGCCGTTCTTTAACGTAGGCGAGCACGGCAACATTCGGATGGAAGGCGCGGACTGGAACGACGCGCTGGATCTGGCGTCCGCCCGCGGCGAAAGTGTGGCGTTTACGGCGTTTTATGCCAGCAACCTGCTGGAGCTCTCCGAACTGCTGCTTTATTTGCAAGAGGCAGCGGGCCAAGACACGGTGGAGCTTGCTGAAGAGATGGCGGTTCTTTTCGACTCGCTGCAGGCCCCGGTATCTTACGACAGCATCCCGGATAAACTGGCCCTGCTGGACCGTTATTACGAATCCGTTGTTCCTTCCGTCAGCGGCAGCAAGCTGAAGCTCGATATCCGCAAGGTGGCCGAAGATCTCAGACGGAAGGCGAACTGGTGCTTTGAGCATTTGCGCCAAAATGAATGGATCAAAAACAAGGAAGGGTTTGAATGGTTCAACGGTTACTACAATAATGATGCGCAGCGTGTGGAAGGCGACCATCCAAACGGCGTGCGGATGACGCTGACGGGCCAAGTATTCAGCATCATGGGCGGCATCGCGACGGACGAACAGGTCGGCAAGATCACGAAGGCGGTTGACCGCTATCTTAAAGACGACCAAATCGGTTTCCGCCTGAACTCGCGGTTCGGCGAAATTCAACAAAACCTCGGCCGGGCGTTTGGCTTTGCTTTTGGACATAAAGAGAACGGGGCTATGTTTAGCCACATGACGGTTATGTACGGCAACGCTTTGTACAAACGCGGTTTTGTCAGAGAAGGCTTCGAGGTCATGGATTCGATCTACCGTTTGTCCGCCGATTTTGAACGGAGCCGGATGTATCCGGGTGTTCCGGAGTACATCAATGAGCGGGGCCGGGGCATGTATACTTATTTGACCGGGTCGGCCAGTTGGCTGCTGTTGACTGAGTTGACGGAAGTGTACGGCGTTAAGGGACATTACGGCGATCTTCAGCTCGAGCCGAAGCTGTTGCGAGAGCAATTTGACGATGCCGGAGAAGCGGCGGTGGAAACCTTGTTTGCCGGACATATGCTGAACGTCGTTTACCGTAATCCGCAGCATGCCGATTATGGACAATACCGGGCAACTTCCGTTACGCTGAATGGGCAACCGGTTGCTTTTGAAGCGAAAGGATACGGCTGCTTGCTTCGCCGCTCCGTTCTTGATTCGCTCCCAAGCGAAGACAGCCGGACGATTGAAGTTACCCTTGGGGTCTACTGACAGGAGGATTGCGGAATGGCGTTTAATTTGCAAAACGAACAGCTTACTGTAGAAATCGCGGGAATTGGGGAAGCTTACCGGGGGACACGGTTCGATTGGACGGGTTTTATCACGGCAATCAAGCTAAATCAAGGAAATCATACGTTTTGCGTTCCGGAAAGTCTGGTACCGGGCCAAGGAACCGGAGGTTCGGGACTATGCAATGAGTTTGGAATCAACGCCCCGATCGGTTATGAAGAGGCGGGAATCGGCGAGCGGTTCCCCAAGCTTGGCGTAGGCCTGCTGACGCGGCCTGATGAGGCGGATTACCGTTTCTACGGAGATTACGAAGTGCAGCCGTATGAGGTCAAGGTGGAGCAGGAAGGGCCGGGGAGCCTTTCCTTCACCATATTACCCGAGGACTGCCGGGGATACGCCGCAAAGCTCGTCAAGAGAATTTCGCTCGCGGATAACCGTTTGATCATCGATTACCGGCTTGAAAATACGGGAACCAAACCAATCCGCACGAATGAATACTGCCATAACTTTCTCGGCATTGATCAGCAACCGGTTGGCCTGGACTATGTATTGAAATTTCCTGTTGAGTTCTCTCCTTGGAGCGATGAGGAAAGCACGATGAAAGGCATTCTTTTCGAGGGCCGGGAAGTCACCTGGGAACGGAAGCCGGAAAGGGATTTCTACTTCCGGCTCCCGGGATTTGACGGCAGCCAGGTGCCTTGGTTATGGGAGCTTGCTCATCGTCCCAGCGGTGCGGGCGTTCGCGAACTCAGCCGCTTTCAGGTCGCCTCTGCGGCGGTCTGGGGAATGGGGCATGTCATATCGCCGGAAATGTTCATCGAAATCGTTTTGGCCCCGGGCGAGCAAAAAAGCTGGTCTAGGATCTATGAATTTTTTGTCGAATAAACTCTTTCTCTGCACCAAGATGAAGCGTTAATGTGTCAATTCTGTAAAACTGCAATTATTTGCGAAATATCGGTTGATGCACCAAAGAATAGTTGGTATGATAGTCTCTAATTATAACTTCGAACCATACATGGAATGGAAGGGGAAGGATAGGGACTATGAGTAAGAGAGCGTATAACTTTAACGCCGGTCCGGCTGCGCTTCCGCTGGAAGTGCTGGAACGCGCCCAGGCCGAGTTCGTCGATTTTCACGGGACAGGCATGTCGATCATGGAAATGTCTCACCGAGGCGCCGTTTACGAAGGGGTTCACAATGAAGCGGCCAGCCGTTTACTGAAACTGCTTGGCAGTCCATCGGGGTATCAAGTGCTGTTCCTGCAAGGCGGAGCATCGACACAATTCGCCATGGTGCCGCTGAACTTTTTGACCGAAGGCAAAACGGCGGGGTATGTGAAGTCCGGAAGCTGGGCCAATAAAGCGATTAAAGAAGCCAAGCTCGTCGGAGAGACGTTTGTCGCATCGTCTTCGGAAGCGGACAAATATATGTCGATTCCGGATGTCAGCGGCCTGCAGCTTCCCGAAAATGCGGCTTATTTGCACCTTACGTCCAATGAGACGATCGAAGGGACGCAGTTCAGCGAGTTCCCGGATACGGGCAGCGTACCGCTGATTGCGGATATGTCGAGTGATATCCTGTGCCGTCCGTTCGATTTGACGCAGTTTGGCCTCGTGTACGCCGGAGCGCAGAAGAATCTGGGACCTTCCGGCGTGACCGTCGTAATTGCCCGAGAAGAGCTGCTGAAGGAGTCCCCTAAGCATGTTCCGACAATTTTGCGTTATGATACCCATGCCGAGAACAATTCGCTGTATAACACCCCTCCGTCCTTCTCCATATATATGGTGAACGAGGTATTGAAATGGATCGAAGAGCAGGGCGCTTTGGAAGGCATCGAAAAGCAAAACCGGGAGAAAGCCGATCTCCTCTATAATGTTATTGATGCGAGCGGCGGATTCTACCGAGGCTGCACCCAGCCGGACAGCCGTTCGATCATGAACGTAACGTTCCGCATGGGCTCCGAGGATTTGGAGAAACAGTTCGTCAAAGAGTCGGAGAAAGAAGGCTTCGTAGGCCTGAAGGGCCATCGCAGCGTCGGCGGGCTTCGCGCGTCTATTTACAACGCCGTTCCGTACGATAGCATCAAAGCGCTGACGGATTTCATGAGCCAATTCCAGAAGACGCACGGATAAGACTGGAAGGCAAAATCGCATGATTACATTCCATCGGAAGCTCGGGACATGATGTTGATGTCTTGAGCTTCCGTTTTTCCCGTCCGGGAATTTGTTATAATGGAACAAGAGCACTGTCCCTTGAAAAGGGCAAGGCCATCATTTTGAACGAGGTGTTGAACAACATGGCATTACATATCGTGCTGGTGGAGCCGGAAATCCCGGCCAATACCGGAAACATTGCAAGAACCTGCGCAGCAACGGGTATTCATCTTCATTTGGTACGGCCGCTGGGGTTTCGAACGGATGACGCGACGATGAAACGGGCGGGACTGGATTACTGGTACGCCGTGCATATCGAATATCATGATTCCTTTCAGGAAGTGGAAGAAACGTACAAGGGGAGCCGCTTCTTTTTTGCGACGACCAAAGCTAAAAAGAGATATACGGATTTTGAATTCCGGGACGGGGACTTCTTTGTGTTCGGCAAAGAGACTAAAGGACTAGCGCCGGAAATCCTAAGCGCTCATCCCGAAACGGTGATGCGAATGCCGATGACCGATAAGGTTCGCTCTTTGAATTTATCGAATTCCGCGGCCATTATCGTGTACGAGGCGTTGCGCCAGCTGGATTTCCCGGGGATGGAATAGACTGAAGCGGGGGAAAATTCCGAAAATTCCAATAAATAAATAATTAAAACCTGCAATTAGCAGGAATCCTGAAAACGATAGCGAATTATAATAGATTAGGTATTTGGTTCTATTTTACATAACTATTTTCAGGAGAGGTGTACATCGCATGAAGCCAGCTGGTGTGGTCCGGAAGGTGGACCAATTGGGGAGAATCGTCCTGCCAAAATCATTAAGAAAGAGATATCAAATGAACGAGGGAGACCCCGTTGAGATCTTGGTTCAGGGCGACCATATCATTTTGGAAAGATACCGCCCGAAATGCGTATTCTGTGGCTCCATGGAAGGCGTAAGCGACTTCAAGGAGCGTTCCATTTGCAATCAATGCCTGATCGAAATGAATCAGCTGTCCTAGGACCGATGATTTCCGGCAAAAAGCATCCGTGTGTACGGATGCTTTTTGTTATTCCCGGATGCGCGGATGCAAGATAAAGAAATAAGCTTCCGGGAGGAAGCCATTGATTCATAAGCCTTTGGTTTTATCGTCGTTGTAGGCTGCCGTCAAGATTCCGCAAAGGAACATCGCCAGCACGAGCGCAATAATCCAAAACGTCAAGGAAAAAGACAAGGCCAACACCTCCACGCTGAACTTCTGCTCTCATTATACCCGCCTATACGCCAAAAATAAATCTTTATTATGATATATTTCATAGACGATACAAAAATTATTCGAAGAACAGAAAGTGGGTAGGGACCGGACGCAGCGCTCCATCGGAAGGATGATTAACGACGCGGTCATTCACCACCAGGGAAGAGGAGCCGCCGCCATCCAGATTGTAAGCATTCTGCACGCCTATCACGGATAGTTTACTTTGGAGCTCCGCGAGCGTTGCGCCCGAGCGCCCGTTTTCATCCGAGCCGTCCACGACGAGTATCAGCAACTGGTCGTCTTTATAATTTCCGATAACCGTTCGCGGCGCTCGCAGCGGGGACAGCTGCCATTTCAGCGGAATCGTCGTTTTCTGCCCGTTTTGCAGCAGGACCGGAACGAACGAGGCGCCAAATTTCGGCTGAAGCTTGTCCAGATCGGATTCCTGCCGGAACTTTCCTCCAATCAGTTTGCCTGCTTTGTTTAAGCCGACGAAAAATAAATCTTTATAGGACGGCTCAAATCCGGTCAGATACTTACCGTTCAAAATCGTTGTGCTCAGCGGATACCGCTTGCTGCCCGAGTCGGCGAATCCGCCGGCATTGATGCCGGCAATCGCTCCGGTGCGGTCAACCGCGTGTTTGGTCGTCTCCGCGCCCCCAAGTTTATCTTTGCCAAGCGTCATCTTCATGGCATCGGGCGATTTCAGCTTAACCTTCATCGCATACCCGTGATATGTTCCGGGATTTACTTTGTAGAGCTCGATGCGGATTTTGCTGCTTTGGATCGTCTGGAACGGAGCGCCCAGCCGGGAGGTAATTCTCCGGTTATAAATCGTTTCGGGGCGGGTCGCCGCCGATTGCGCCGTCTTGACGATCGCAGTCATGGTCGTAGTTGTATTATGGTACAACTCGGCGGTTTTGCGTATTGAGGAAATCGTCGTGGCGGCGTCTTTTTTCGCCTGATCCAGCCCTTTGGATATCGTCGCGGTTTGGCTCATGATATTCGTTTCAGACGTGATCTTCCCCTGCCCGCCCTGCCAATCGATATGCGGACCGGCGATGAGCAAGGCCATCCATAAACCCAGCAAAGGACCTGTTGCCAGCAGAAAAAAACGGTTGATTCGTTTAGCCGGAGTCATCATTTCAATAAGTCCATCTGCTTCTGCAGCTTGGCAAGCTGCTGCTTGACATCGTTTAATTGGGAATATAATTTGTTGCTGTTATCCGTTTTTTGGCTGGTGTTGTCCTTGGTAAAAGTAAGCAGTTCATTAAAGGCATCGACTTTGCTTTGCAGATCATCTACTTCTTGGGATAAAGCCTTTAATTGGGACGTGTAATCGGCCTGCATGGCTTCCGCGCGGGTTTGCCATTTGGCATCAAGCTGGTCCAGCATCGATTGTTTCAGATGATTGCTATATAAGAGAGCCCCGGTAGTTCCGGCGCCGATCAGCAATACCCAAATCAGCACAATCAAGCCTACGGAAGGCCTTCGCGTTTTCCTGTTGCGCTTCATTTCAGCAGCGTTCACAGGCTCCGTAGAATAAGACATAAAATCACCTCAACCTATCATTTTTCCATTTTTCATTCTACCATGACGTCATTTTTCACGCAAAAAATGAGAGATTTCGTGAAAATACGCCAAAATTTGCAGCGTTAAGAGGGATTATCCTCCATCTTGTTTGGGAAATTTGTCCTAAGGTACAATCACCGTAAAGAAGAAATCAGAGGGAGAGGCGAGCCTATGGAGGACTGGCTTGTTAGGGCTTTTCGGAGATTGCCGCTCAGAACAGCCGGAAATGCCGGAGGGGCATCTGAGGAAAATCCGATTATATCGCTTGCCGGACGACGTGGGGACGGCGGCGAGCGCTGGGCCGCTATGGAGAACGAGCTTAGGGAAGGATTGAAGTTGGCCGAAGGAGAGCGGGTTGATGAGATCCAGACCGGATCGGGAGACCAGAAAGCAGGCTGGGATTTGCCGCTGCGGGAATGGCTTGCCGCAGCCTACAGCGTCTGCGAAGGGGTGCAAACAGAGCCGCAGAACCTGCTGCTGACGGAGAGCATCGAAGGAGCGCTGGATTTGCTGCTGCGGACCATGACCAAGGCCGGCGGACCGGTGCTGGTGGAGACGCCGGCCGCTCCCGAAGCGCTGGAGCTGATGCGACGGCATGGCGTCGGGTTCGTTTCGGTGCCCTGCGACCGGGATGGCATGCTGCCGGACGAACTGCGGCGAATGGCCGGCTTGTATAAGCCTGCGTTTGTGCTGGTGGCGCCGCAGTTTTCCAATCCGTCCGGCCGGCGTTGGAACCGGCAGCGGCTGCTGGCGCTGCTGGAGATTTGCGGCCGGCGTGGCGTGCCGCTCGTGGAAGACACGTCGTGGGAGATACCTTCGTTTGTCTTTGCGGCCATGGAAGGGAAAGAAATGGGGGCAGAGCCGCGATCTATGGAGCCACTGGGAGAAGCGGAGGCAGAAATGGATGCAGGCTTGAAAGGGGAGCAGGCAAGGGCGGAACTGAAATCAAGATTGGACGCGAAGTCCGGAACAGGCGCGGTTGAAGCATTGGCGGCGGGCGGAACTTCGGCGAGGATAGAAAAAGGCAGGGCGGATTTGAAACCGGGAGCGGGTTCGGAGACAGGGAGCGCTTCGGAAATCGGGCAAGCGGCCGAGGCGGAAGCAGGCCAGGAACCGGAGAATGCGGGTGAGGTCCCGGCTTCATTGTATCGTCTGTGGTCTACGATGGGGAAGAGGGGAAAGGCGGCGGAAGTGATTACGATTGGCTCGCTGGAAGCTACGCTGACGCCGACGCTCCCGCTTGCCTGGCTGCGCGGCGGCGAGAAGCGGCTGCAGCAGCTGCGGCGCGCGCTGCATGGGGCGGCCGAG
>NZ_JBKFGG010000048.1:0-51950 GCF_056171975.1 Paenibacillus terrisolis
TTTCCCATGACTGGATCCTCTCCCTTATTTTCATTGTAATTCCTTGTTGGGGAGGACTCCAGTTTAATTAGGGGGCCTAGAGGCTTTTGCAGGAATTGTAGTCATATCGGCGTTGTGAGAAGAAAAAGATGTATTTTTGCAGTTTTTTTGTAACTTCCAGCTCTCCAGCCTTTCCAGCCTTTCCAGCCTTTCCAGCCTTTCCAGCCTTTCCAGCCCGCCCAGCCCTTCAAGTCTTCCAGCGACACGATCGAGACACGGTGAACGGATTCAAAGCCCGGAGATTATTTACAAGACCCGATAGCAAAATGAAGTGCTTTTATGCGGGATCAAACAGCATCAGAATGTCACTAAACTGCTTGGGACAAAGCCTAATGCGGTGTACGCCAGTTGTATACGGCCTTGCCTTGCTCGTAGATGTTGCTTAAGTTTTGGTTTGAACTGGGGGAACTCAGGGGTTCACGTTCCGTTGTTGTTTGCCCAATTTGACCGCTTGTTAAGGTGCAGGAATTGCCTGTTGAGCGGAATCTCGCCCTAATATTGGTTAATCAACACGCCTGTACTCCATGCAACTACTGCTAATAGCAGGGTCATTTCCTCAGTCGCGCCGCGTTTCTATATAGTTATTGACACAGAATCCGTTGGTTCTTTTGCTATATGCCTCCACTGCACAAACCGCATAGCGCGTGGTTTTCTGTTTCGCGCGCTTCGCGTACTCAACTGACTGAAGCCATAACGAAAAAGACCCGGCGGCGCCGGGTCTTTCATTTCCAAACCTTATAGCCGATGAACCTTGAATTTGTCCACCAATTCCTTGAGCTGCTCCGCCATCCGGGATAAATCCGCGCTGGAGGAAGCAATTTCCTCGATCGAAGCGAGCTGCTGCTCGGCCGCCGCCGAAATGGTCTGCGTGTTTCCCGCCGTTTCCTCCGAAATGCGGCGGATATCCGTGATCGACTCCGTCACTTGTCCGGCTCCCGCAGCCAGTTCCTTAGCCGCTTCCGATACGCTCTCCATCTTCTCAGCCGCGCCGCGAACCGCTTTGCGTATGCGCGAGAAAGAGCGTCCGGAAGAATCGACTGCGATGATTCCTTCTTCTACGCCCTGCTTGGCTTTATCCATCGATAAAATCGCCCGCTGAACCTCGCCTTGAATTCCCGTAATCAAACCGGCAATTTGCTGGGCGGACTGCTCCGATCCTTCCGCCAGCTTGCGGACTTCGGCGGCCACGACCGCAAAGCCCCGGCCCTCATCGCCCGCTCTGGCCGCTTCGATCGAAGCGTTCAGCGCCAGCAAATTGGTCTGTTGGGCTATGCCGGTAATGACCTCGATAATGCCGCCGATGTTTTCGGTATGCTCATTAAGGCGTTCAATCACGCTGCCGAGCTCGCCGACCGTTTCCTGAATGTGCTCGATTTTTTCCACTACGCTGAGCACCGACGTATTTCCATCTTCGGCAACACGGTTCGTCTGCTCCATCGTTCCCGTCACCGTGCGGATATGATCCGTGATTGTCACCACCTGACGGGACATTTCTTCAACTCCGTCGGCTCCGGATTCCACCCGCTGCAACTGATTTTCGCTGCCGATCGCCATTTCCTGAATGGCCACGGTCACATGCTCGATCGCTTTGGTCGTTTGTTCCGATCCGGCGGACAGTCCCTCCGCGGAAGCGGAAACTTGCTTGGTCGTATCCCGAACACTTGTGATCATATCGTGGAGATAATCGACCATCCGCTGATATTGATTGGCCAAAGCGCCAATCTCGTCCTTGCGGTCCAAATAGTCAACCCGCTTTGTAAGATCCCCCTCGCTAATTTTCTTCGCCGCTTCACTTAATCGGTCCAAAGGAACAGCGACAAGGCGAATTAAATACCAAGAGGCGAGAAGCGCGATTGCCAGAGAAACACCCAGGATGAGGAACGAGTCGCCGTTTATTTCTCCGCGGATTAACCCATCCAAAACGTTCGGTACCAAGGCGGCGAATACAATGGCAGTAACCAGCATTGCTCTAATTCTTTTTTTCATATGTACATTTCCTTTCCGCGCCCGCGAAGTTTTTATGAAATTTTATCTCAAGCATACAATTGAAGCTTAAAATATTATACCTCAAACCCGTAAACGTGAAAATGACCGTTCCTCCTTTATATGGAGAAACGGTCATGACATTTTGACATATTTCAAGAGATGGTCAATCGGCAAGCCGATATCCGACACCCCGAACAGTAGAGATATACGTGGAATTGGCGGCACGGTCGCCAAGTTTCTTGCGCAGACTTTTAATATGAACGTCCACGACGTTGCTTCCGCCAAGAAAAGAAGTGCCCCATACTTCAGCCAATAGATCTTCCCGCGACAACACGGCTCCTTCCTGTTCCATCAGCTTGATCAGCAGCTCGTATTCCGTCTTGGTCAGCTCAATCTTCACTCCGGCCCGGTAGACGGCCATTTTTTTGCGGTCGATCCACAGGTCCTTGAAAATCGCCGGCGAAGTTCCGGTCAACAAACGGGATGCGATCTGCCGGGAAGCGCCGCTCCGAATGATTCGTTGAACATGGTAAACGATCTCCTTGGGACGGGCGGGCCATACCAGCATTTCCTGATCCATAAACCCCTGCCCCATACGGGTCAGCATCGATTCCTTAACCAGCAGCAGAGAAGGAATGCCTCCGGTTTCCTGCTGAACCAGCGACCGGATGACGGACGCCTCTTCTTCTTCACGGCAATAGGTGAGATCGTAAATCAGCAAATCCGCCGCGAGTGCGTTTCGGATACCCTGCTCCCAATGATGGAAAACCAGCACGTCAAAACAGCCATCCGATAAATCGCGTACCAGTTCATGAACATTGCTGGGGAACGGGCTCACCAGAATCACGCGTTGAGTTACCGGACAGACGTCCCTTCCTTCCACAAGCGGTTCTTGCACGGAGAATCCCGTCTCCGTAGGGCTCCGGAACGGCGTCACCGTTCCCGAAGATCCCTGAGCCGTTATTTCTTCTGCTGACATGACGGACATACCCCCCCGAATACAACATGGGCATGATGCACATCATACCCCGTTTCTTTAGCCACGGTCTTGCCCCATTCCTCCGGCAGGCCTGACATCACCTCATCGACTCGGCCGCAAATTTCGCACAAAATATGCTGATGGTCGTCCAGTTTGGCGTCATATCGGCTTGCGGCCTCGCCCAGCTTCAATTCCCGGATCAATTCCTTTTCCGTAAGGTAACGAAGCGAATTATAAACCGTTCCATATGCAAAATTAAATCCCTGCTCCACGAGACGGTTCATAACCTCCGCCGCCGTGGGATGATCATTTGCGCTTCTGACTACATCGTAGACCGCTTTACGCTGCGTCGTCAAATTTAAGGCTTTCATATATAATCAATCCTTGTTTGTTGGTTTTAGAATTAGTATAAGTCTTATTTTATGTTTCGTCAATTCATCCGAACGCCCTTGAAGCCAAGCGGCATGTACTCTTTTCCCTTATGGTCCAGTCAAGTAATGCGATCCATCATCCGCTGAAGGCCGACTTCGTCAGTTCCAGTTCAAAGCAAAGAAAGAATAGCTCCAGCATCTGCATTTCATCCCTTTTTCATGCGATGTACATCGATATCTTCTAAGAAGTCCCCTCGCTTCGGATGTAATGGTTTTCCAGTGGCAATAATGAGAACGACGCAAAAATTGAAGGAGGATTTGCTATGTCCACCCATTCAACGCCGGCGGCTCATCTGCCGCAATTCCCGAAGTCAATGTGGCGGGAAACGACCCATATTCCCGAATTCCCCCGGCTTAAGGAAAATATCCGTACCGATGTCGCCGTCATCGGGGCCGGCATTACCGGCATAACCGCTGCTTATTTGCTTACCCAGGCCGGATTAAAGGTCGCTGTTTGCGACGCCAGTGTGATCCTGGACGGAACCACCGGGTATACCACCGCCAAAATCACCGCCCAACACGGCATGATTTACGAGAAGCTGATCGCCCATTTCGGCGCCGAGGGAGCCAAGCAGTATTTTGAAGCCAATGAGGAGGCGCTGCGCTTCATTTCGGACACAGTCCAGCAGCGCGGTATCGATTGCCAGTTCCAAAGGGAGGATGCTTACCTGTACGCGGATTCGGACGACCAGCTTAAGCAGCTGAAATCCGAGTGGGAAGCTTACGAGAAGCTGAGCCTGCCGGGAGAATGGGCCGAAACCCTCCCCCTGCCGCTCGAGGTTAAGGGTGCCATCGTGATGCGGAACCAGGCCCAGTTTCACCCCCTCCACTATTTGCGCTCGCTGGTCGATTACGTTAAAGAGCAAGGCGGAAGTTTTTATGAGCACACCACACTGGAGGATGCCGCTGAGAATGGCGAGGAAGGCCAGCTTCGCCTGAAAACCGAGGATGGCTATACTATTACATGCAGCCAAGCGGTTTCGGCGTCGCATTTTCCGTTTTTTGACGGAGGAGCCTTATACTTTACCCGGCTCCACGCCGAGCGCTCGTACGTGGTCGCTATGGAACCGGAAAAGTCTTTTCCGGGAGGCATGTACATTAACTGCGGAGAACCCAAACGATCGCTTCGGGCTGCAGAACTAGACGGAAAGGAAGTCATCTTGGTTGGCGGTGAATCGCATAAAACCGGCAAAAATGACTGTACCCATGAGCGTTACGAGGAATTGGAGAAATTCGGCCGGAAGACCTTCGGGGCTAAGTCCATCCCCTATCGTTGGTCCACGCAGGATCTGGTCACACTTGACGAGGTTCCCTACATCGGACAGATCACTTCCCGGCATCCCAACATTTACGTGGCTACGGGGTTCCGCAAGTGGGGCATGACCACCGGCACTTTGGCCGCCCGGCTCATTTGCGATCTGATCATGAAACGGGACAACCGCTACGCTTCTCTGTTCACCCCTTCTCGTTTCAAGCCCGACCCTTCGGTTAGACATTTCGTCACGCAGAATGCGGATGTAGCGCAAGAATGGATCACGGGCAAAATCGAAAAGCAGCACCTCAGAGCCGAGGATCTAATCCCCGGCCAAGGAGCCGTCATCCGGCACTTCGGCAAAAGAGCCGGTGCTTACCGGGATAACGAGGGTCAACTGTACATTGTAGATACGACTTGCACCCATTTGGGCTGCGAGCTCGGATGGAATGAAGCGGAACGTTCCTGGGACTGCCCTTGCCATGGATCGCGGTTTGATTATAAGGGCCATGTGATTGAGGGACCGGCCTTAGACGACCTCTCCCCGCTGACCCGACAGTCCAGCGAGAAGAACAGTTAAAGAATCAAGGCATCCGAATGTCGGCAACTCCTTTCTTTTGATGCTGGAGCTGTAGATGAAGCGGGTGCCTTTTTTCATTCACTACCTTGTAATGATCAGTAGTGTATGATATGATTCAATTCAAGAATACTAATTAATATTCAGTACTAACAAATCAATAATTCACGCGAAAATGAGGCGATGTTATTTGGATATCAGCATCCAATTCAAAAAAGGCGCCTTGGAGCTTTGCGTACTGGTGCTTATCCATGAGCGCGACCGATACGGCTACGAACTGGCTCAGTCCGTCTCCGAGCACATCGAGGTTGCCGAAGGGGCGCTTTATCCCTTGCTGAGAAGGCTGGTTGTTGAGGGCTACTGCACAACCTACCTGCAAGAATCCACAGGAGGACCGCCGCGCAAATATTACAAGCTGACGCCCGCTGGAGAAACTTATATGAAGCAGCTGGTTATCGAGTGGAAAAGGTTCGTTCACAGTGTTTCGACCTTAATCGAGAAAGGAAGCCATATATGAATAAGAGCGAATTTATGACGCAGCTTCACGCTCGTCTGTCGGTTCTGCCGCCGGAGGAGCTTCAGGAACTGCTGGAGGACTATGAAGCGCATTTCGCCTTTGGCCTGCAGAGCGGAAAAACGGAAGAGGAGATCGTGCTCGAACTCGGAGAACCGGAGGAACTGGCTAAAGAAGCGATCGGAGCGCGTTTCATTCCCAAGGATCATGTGTACTGGACCAACCCGAACGCTCCCGCTCCCGAAATACCGGCAATCTCGGCAGCCCAGGTTCCCGCCCAAAGCCGCCGCGGCGCTTTTACCGGAACCATGGTTTTCATCGGACTTTTCTTTTTGAATATTGTAATGGTTCCCTTATTGATTTCCTTTTGGGCGGTCGGAATCAGCCTGGCAGCGGCGGCCTTTTCGGCTTTCATGACCCCGATTGCATTTGGGCTTGATTACTGGTTTAACGGCGGGTTTTATCCCGCCAAAGCTTATGCGGTTGTGGCGGCTGTCGGCGCAGGTATTCTTACCGCAATCGGGGCGCGTTACTTCCTGAAAGGCATGGTTAAAATCAGCATTTCATACTGGGCATGGAATGCCCGGATTGCGAAAGGGGCTTAATCGATGAATGCGAAAAGATGGTCTTTTCTGGCGATCCTGCTGATCGTGATCGGATTTGCCGGGATGGCTTACCAGCATTTTGAATTCGGGGACGATCTTCCGTCCTCTACCCAGAAATGGACTTTTGATCCGGGCGGGCTGAAGTCGCTGTCTATCGAAAGCGACCGGGATGTAAATATGCAATTTATCGACAGTCCGGACGGTACGAATTACGTGGAAGTCAGCGGAAACATGGAGCAGGAGATTATCGATAAGCTGAAGAATACGGCCATGTCCGGCCAGGCCCTGCAGCTGGAGTTAAAAGCGAAACTCAGATGGAGTTTTCTTAGCATCAATTTTCAGGATACAACCCTTCACGTTACCGTTGCTTTAAGCGATCATAAATTGCTTGACCAAATCACTTACCATTCTACTTCCGGAGACGGCCGTTTTGACGGGCTGCGGGCTAAATCCATCGATATCTCAACAACTTCCGGGGGGCTTAATGCCAGTTCGATCACTTCGGAGCAGCTGCAAATTAAAACCGTGTCCGGAAATATTTCAGCCTCGCAAATCGAAGGAGAAACGAGCCTGAAGAATACCTCGGGGAACATCAAGATTCTTGACTTGAAAGGTTCGCTGACCGTGAAGTCCACCTCCGGCAATGTCTCCGGGCAAAATGTGACGGGCGACGCCGAGATATCCGCGACATCCGGCAATATTAAATTCACCGGTCTCACCGGAAACGGCCATTTTGAACTCATGTCGGGGAATATTACACTGACGGACCAACGTTCCGATTCGTTGGATATTACCGATCACTCCGGCAATGTCTCCATCTCGGCGGATCCGGAATTTAAAGGATTCTATGATCTCAAAGCGGCTTCCGGGAATGTTTCGGCACCGGAATCGCCATTAATAACGAAGGACATCATCAAGATCCGCACGACCTCCGGAAATATCCGGGTTAAAAAACGGTTTGATTCACTCAAAAAGGGGTTGACGCCCGGACTTTCTCTTCCGAGGTTCAACCCCTTTTTCGCACTGAGAGCTTCTTCTTTCATCCTTCCGGGAAAGCCGCCTCGCGCAAGGCTTGAAGCGAATACTCCATCACGCTTTCCAGCATGCCCGGATTTACGTCCGCAACCAACTCTCTGGCATAGCTCCAGGCGTTTTCCTCAATCATGAGCGCGGTGCGCCGCCGTTCCAATTCGCTTTGGCATTCATCAAGCCGCTCGCATAATTCCGGTAAAAGAGGATCCTCGGCATGGCCCAACTCATGGGCAAACACGATGCGAAGCAGCTGATCGCAGCCTTCCATCGATCCAAACAGCCTTCGGCACTGCTTTCCGATTTCGTCCAGATACATCGTCACCGAATGGTCCTCGGTGCTGTATTTGCCGCCGACATTGCGGCCGCCCGGAAACCGTGACCGAATAGAGACGGAGACCTTGCTCCCCGAACGGTCCAGCAGTTCCTTAAGAATCCGTTCCGCGCTTTTTCTGTTCAATAAAATCCCCTTGCTTGTGTATGGATTGACCGAAAGTCTATCCCGATTATACGAAAAGGGCCGGCAGAATGAAACCAACCGACCCACCAGTCCCTTATTCGGCGTCCCGCTCGGTGATTCGTTTCAAAAACGCCCGGGCCCGCTCGCTTTTCGGATTTTCCAAAACTTCCTGCGGCGGCCCCGATTCGATGATCGTGCCGCCGTCCATCAGCACCACCCGGTCGGCCACATCGGCGGCGAACTTCATCTCATGGGTAACGACAACCATCGTCCGCCCTTCTTTCGCCAGCTCCTTCATGACCTTCAGCACTTCCCCGACAAGCTCCGGATCAAGCGCAGACGTAGGCTCGTCGAACAGGAGAACCTCCGGGTTCACTGCCATCGCGCGGGCAATCCCGACCCGCTGCTGCTGCCCGCCCGAAAGCTGATGAGGGTACGCGTCCTTCCGCTCGACGAGGCCAACCTTCTGCAGCAGTTCCTCGGCCTGGCGGCGCGCTTCCTCCTTTTTCTTCCGCTGTACCTGAACCGGCGCTTCCATCACGTTCTCCAACGCGGTCATATGGGGGAACAAATTGTAGGATTGAAACACCATGCCCGTTTTTTTGCGCAGCTCCAGCACCCGGTTTTGTTTGTGCTTTTCTCCGCCTTCAAAAGACAATGTCACGTCACCGATGGTAATTTCGCCCCGGTCCGGCGTCTCCAGCAAATTCAGGCACCGCAGCAGAGTCGATTTCCCGGAGCCCGAAGGGCCGATGATGACAAGCACCTTACCTTTGTCGATCTGCAGGTCAATCCCTTTAAGGACCTCCAGGTCACCGAACGTTTTATGCAGTTCTCGGATTTGGATCATCCGGCTCCCTCCTTATCTGGCGGAGAATCGGCTGAGCCGTTTCTCCAAACGATTTTGCAGCGCCGACAAAACGGTGCTGAACAGCAAATAGAAGATACCCGCCTCGGAATAAATCAGGAGCGGTTCGTAGGTCGTCGCCGTAATTTGCTGGGCGGTTCTAAACATTTCCGTATAGGTGACCGTAGCCGCAAGGGACGTATCCTTTACGAGGCTGATGAACGAGTTCGCGAGCGGCGGCACCGATACCCTTGCAGCTTGGGGCAGGATGATTCGCCGCAAGGCTTGAATCCGGGTCATGCCCAGCGAATAAGCCGCTTCCCATTGGCCCTCCTGAATGGAAAGAATAGCCGCTCGGACAATTTCCGAGCCGTAAGCTCCGACGCTAAGCGTAAAGCCGATAACGGCCGCCGGAAAAGGATCCAGCAAAATGCCGATCGAAGGCAAGCCGAAAAAAATAATGAATAATTGCAGCAGAAGCGGCGTTCCGCGAATAACCCAAACATAAAATCTGGCGATTTGACGGAGTGAACCAACGCTCGACAACCGGGCAAGCGCCGTGAGAATCGCCAGAATAAGTCCAAGCGCGAATGAAATCAGCGTCAGCGGAACGGTAAAAGCTACCCCTGCTTTCAGCAGGGGTAGGAAGGAGTCAATAAAGATTTGCCATTTTCTGTCGTCCATGTTCAAGCATCCTTTTAAGATGTTATCCGTCCAAGCTTGCGGAAGGATTTATCCGGCTTATTTCGATACATCCGCATTGAAGTATTTTTTGGAGATTTCCAGGTACTTGCCGTCGCTCTTCATATCGGCAAGGGCTTTATTCACCGCGTCCACCAATTCTTTATTGCCTTTGTTGAACAGAGCCGCGCTCTCCGAAGCTTCAGGCATTTCGTCGACCACCTTCAGAGGAACGTCGGGTCTTTGCTTCTTCAAGTCCAGATAAGACAAGCCATCGTTGATGGTAGCATCGATCCGTTTGGAAAGCAGCAGGTCGATCGCTTGGTTGAATCCTTCGGTTGCAACGATTTCAGCGCCATTGGATTTGGCAATATCCGTGAGATTGCTGGTCAAGGATTGTCCTGACTTTTTGCCTTTCAGATCGGCAAATTTCTTGATATCTTTGTTGTCGTTGTTAACGATCAGAACCGCCCGGGATACGATGTACGGATCGGAGAAATCGTATTTCTCTTTCCGGTCGTCGCGAATGGTCACTTCATTAAATACCGTGTCAAAACGTTTGGAATCAAGTCCCGCAAACATTCCGTCCCAGGGCGTCTCGATAAACTCCGCTTCCACCCCTAGGCGTTTGGCTACTTCTTCGGCGATTTCCACGTCAAAACCCGTCAGCTTCCCGGCTTTGTCATGAAACGTGAACGGCGCATACGTTCCTTCCGTGCCTACCCGCAGTTTACCGCTGGCTTTTACGGCCTCCAGCGCATTTTGCTGAGCAGGCTGCTCGGCCGGCTGATTGCCTTGGCTTGCCCCCTCGTTGCCGGACGCATTTTTATTTATAGTGCTGCCGCACGCTGCGGCCAGCATAGTCGTAAGCACAAGCGTCAATACCAACAAACTGATTTTTTTCATAGTTTGATCCCCTATCTTTATTGTTTTTCTAATTCCCACGAAGTTGCTTGGGTTTATCATGATGTTACACGCTATGGAACGCACCGTCAACGATTTTTTTCTAACAATTCCAATATAATTTATGGGATTTTGCTTTTTTGTTCAAATTGACCGGTTATTCCTTTCCGGGGTAGTATATCCCTTTTTCCCGAACTTGATTTTTCCATTTGCAGAGCATATAATTTGGCTAATCAGGAACGGCAGGATGATCCCTTGCTTTGTTCAGACCAAAGGAGGTGGGTAGAAGTGGATCGCAAATGTGCATGGAATCGAATTGACCAGCTGCCAATGGTATTGTCTGGTATTTTTTACGGAACAGCTAACCAAGGGATGAGTCTGTCCGTTTTCACCAATTCGATATCCATAATCAAATGCGAAATGCCGCTCCTACCTTAACCTCACGGACTTACGTGCTTAAGAAGGCTGCAGGATTTCCTGCAGCCTTCTTTGTCGTAAAGGGTGCTTTCGGCGAGGCGGCATGGGCCGAAGGAGAACTATATCATGTTGATCCAATGTCAAAACATTCAAAAATATTACGGCGCCGAACTGGTGCTGAATGATGTGTCCTTTGAAGTAAAAACCGGCGAAACCATAGGCCTCATCGGTCGCAATGGCACGGGAAAAACGACCTTGATGCGGCTGTTGACCGGAAGCGACACTCCCGATAAGGGACAGCTCTCGATTCGCAGGAATACGCGCATCGGCGCTCTGGCGCAAATTCCCGATTATGCCAGCGGCGAAACGGTGCGTGACGTGCTGCTGACCGCTTTTCAAGAGCAGCTTGACGTTCAGGCCGAAATGCGGCTCCTTGAGTCAAGGATGTCGGCGCTGGCAGAACACGGCCAAACGGCGCTCCCTTCCCTGCTGCAGGAGTACGGCCGTTTGCAGGACGCCTTCGAGCGGGGCGGAGGTTATGAGATCGAAGCCTCCATTGACCGGGTGGCCGGGGGTCTGGGGATTTCGGCAGACCAGTTCCCGCGTCCCTTCTCTTCCCTCTCGGGCGGGGAGAAAACGAAGGTCGGGCTCGCGGTCATTTTGCTGCGTCAGCCGGAGCTTTTGCTGCTCGATGAGCCCACCAACCATTTGGATATGGCCGCGATCCAGTGGCTGGAGACGTTTTTGCGGTCTTTTGCCGGAACTGTCGTGATCATATCCCATGACCGCTATTTTCTCGATGCGGTCGTCACCAAAATCGTCGAGCTTGAGGACGGAGAAGCCTTTACTTATCAAAGCAATTACAGCAGCTATAAAACGGAGAAAGAGCAGCGGCTCCTTCAACAATTTGCCGATTATCAGGAGCAGCAGAAAAAAATCAAAAAAATGCAGGAAACGATCAAGCAGCTGATCGAATGGGGCAATCGCTCCAATCCGCCAAACCCGGGCTTTCACCGGCGCGCCGCATCGATGCAGAAAGCGCTCGACCGGATGGTGAAGCTGAAGAAGCCCATTCTTGAACGCAAGCGAATCGATCTCCTGCTGCAGCAGTCCGATCGTTCCGGACAGGATGCCGTCGTATTCAGAAAAGCGGCAAAGTCCATTGGCGGAAGGCAGCTATACCGCGGACTGAATCATACGCTTCGCTACGGGGAAACGGCGGTGCTGATCGGCGGCAACGGAGCCGGAAAAAGCACGCTGCTGAAAGGAATCCTGGGCCAAACCAAACCGGACGAAGGGGAAATATCCTTGGGCTCCCGCGTGGACATCGGATATCTGGCCCAGGAATCGGCGCCTTCCGATCATGCGGAAAGCGTGCTGCGATATTTTCAGGATGAAATCGGCATGGAAGCCGGAGAGGCAAGGAATCAACTGGCCCGTTTCCTCTTCTATGGCGCCGACGTGTTCAAAAAGGTCGCAAGTCTCTCCGGCGGAGAGTGGACCCGGCTGCGGCTTGCTATCCTGATGTACCGTAAACCCAATTTGCTGCTGCTCGACGAACCGACCAACCATCTCGACATCGATTCGCGGGAGGCGCTGGAGGAAGCGCTGGAGGATTATACCGGTTCGCTGATCGCGGTTTCTCATGACCGGTATTTTATCAATAAAATCGCAAGACAGGTATGGGCGCTGGAGAACGGGCGATTGACGGTGACGATCGGCAATTATGAGGATTACCGGGCGGAGCTCGAGAAAAAGACGGCGCGAGGCGAGGCGGAAACGCCCATCATTCTTCCCGCCGTCACTATGCGGGCAAGCGCATCGTATCAACCCGAGGCTGCGGAACGTGTCGGCGGCTCCCCGGCGAGCAGGGCCAATCCGGCCACCGTACGCAAGCTGGAAGAAGATATCGCCGCGGCCGAGGCGGAGCTAACGGCCATTGACGCCGACATGCTGAACCCCGATGCCGCATTTGACGCGCCTTTGCTCGCCGAGCTGCAGCAGCGGCGTGAGACATGCCAGGGACGAATCGACGCCCTGATGGAACGATATTTCGAAATGCTCGATTAAATACGGTATATAAAAGGAGATGGATGCCATGTCCAATTTCTCGGCTTTTCAACTGAGCGTAAGCGGCCAAGATCGCCGCTTGCTTGCCCTCGCGGCGGCCGACCCGCGAATGGGGGAGCTCATCGCCCTGATCGGCGATTTGGCTACCTCGCCCCGGGGGCCACACTTCGCCGGCTTGATTCGCTCGATCATCAGCCAGCAGATTTCCGTGAAAGCGGCCGCTTTCATCCGGTCGCGCGTGCTTGAGCTGGCCGGGGAATTGTCCCCGGCCGCTCTGGCGGCTCAGACCGACGAGGCGCTGCGGTCGGCCGGCCTCTCGGCCGCAAAGGTCCGCTATATCCGCGACCTTTGCGAGAAGGTGCTGTCCGGCGAAGTTGATCTGGAACGGCTGGAGGAGATGAGCGATGAGTCTGTCATCGAGACCCTCACCTCCGTGAAAGGAATCGGCCGCTGGTCGGCGGAAATGTTCCTTATGTTTGCGCTGGGCCGAGAGGATGTGGTTTCCGCCGGCGACGCGGGACTGCAGCGGGCGGCCAAGTGGCTCTACGGCATGGAAGAGCGGGCGGACCGCAAATATTTGCAGCAGGTCGCCCATCTGTGGTCGCCCTACGGGTCCATCGCTTCCCTTTATCTATGGGAAGCGATTAACGCTGGACATGTCGATTCGGGAAAATCTTTGGCGGAAAGATCGGCAGAACGCCGAAACCAAGCTTAGTGCCCTGTTAATTGTCGTGATTTCTCACGATGATTTATTAGAAAAACTCAAAAGAATAAATAGAGGACAAAAATGCCGCTATTGAGGCGATCCTTCGTTTTGTGCGAAATAGAGGACATGGGTGGCGCTATTTTCTCAAATCTCCGGGAAATGGCCGTTTTTTGCACCGGTTGCCCACAAATAAGGCCAATAAATCCCCCTATTGATGAGGAACCGCTGGGATTCGAAAAATAAGACCATAACGTTCCGCTATTTTTATGGGCTACCTTTAGCAATGAAGGTACCACCTGCAAATGAACCACGTCATTTCCGGTTCGATCGACAAGTGTTTCAGTTTCTTCCGAAAGAACGCGAAAAGCGACCGGCGCGGGATACATCCGCCCGGTCACTTTTTGCGTTCAGGAGGGCACCGCAAATGCCGGCTGCCACATTAAACGGCAGATTGGAATCCAATTGAGCATGCAAGCCGTTTCCTCATTTTCCAAAGTTTGCATATCTCGCCCATTTGGATATAAACTGGTAGTTGAGATATGTAAATTTTCAACTATTTCGGAAAAGTGAGGTATTCGCCTTGTATCCAGTAACGCAGCGGGAAACGGAAGTCGGGCGGAAAGCTAAGACGTACTTATGGGGTTTAATGATCTTTGTGGGCGTTTTATCATGTGTTATTGTTCTGGTTTATCATGATTATTTTTTGCTGGGCGATCCGGTAAGACCCAACAATGATGACGTCAAGTATATCCAAACCTCAAGACTGCTTCTTAACGAGGGCGTGCTTGCGTATAATTCCGGGGACAAGCCTTCCGCCTTTATCATGCCGGGGCTTCCGCTGATTTTATCCGGTTTCATGGCCGTCTTTGGCCAGGACCAGGGAGGAGTCATCGCTTTTCGCGTGTTCCAAAGCCTTCTGCAGGCATTGTCCATCTATTTGATATTCTGGATCGGCAGGCGGATGTTTAATACCCGGGTGGCTTTAATCGCCTGCACCGTTAGCGCATTGTATCCGCCGGATTATTTCTCCTCCGGGGTAATTTTGTCCGAATCGATATTCCGCACGCTGCTTCTGCTGCTCATCTGCTGTACGATCCTCGCCGTGGAGCGGAATAAGACATCCATGTACGTGCTGATCGGCGTTTTGACCGCAGCGACCGCTTATTTCAAACCACATGCATCGCTCTATCCTGCCGTTTTTCTTATCCTTTGGTGGAAAAACAAGCTGTCTTGGCGGCTGATGCTGAAATACACCGCAGTGATGGGAATGACCTATCTAATGCTGCTCACCCCTTGGTGGATCCGCAACTGGATCACCTTTCACGAGTTTATCCTGTTCACGAACTCGGCAGGCAGCCCGTTCCTGCTGGGGACGCGCATCAACTGGCAGTTGCCTCCCGCCGGTTTTTTCGCGGCCTATCCGCAGTACGATCCAAACACGCTCTTTGACGGAGCGGATCAATATGCCGTCCGCAAGGGGCTCGACATCCTAAAATACGGTTTTGCGCATGAGCCGGGCAAATATTTGTATTGGTACACCATAGGGCGGCTGGTTGAGTTGTACAGTCACCCCTTTTATTCGCGTCCGATCTGGCCGATAACCCGTCCTATGATGAATGTGGCGCAAATTGCGCTGATGGTTGTGAATACGGCCGGTCTTATATGGGCTCTGGCCAAACACAACTTTAAGCGGATGCTCCCGCTGCTGCTCGCGCTGGGTTATTTTACGCTCATTTATATTCCATTCGTGGCCTTTAACCGGTACGGATATCCCAATGTGGTCATGCTGATTCTTTTTGGATCTTATATTCTTGATGGCTTGTACATGCGGTTTATTCATTGCCCTTTTAGCCGTGTCCAACGAAAGGGGGCCGCAGCGCATTGAAAACGCTCATCATTGTGCCCGCATATAACGAGGAAGCGAGCATAGCTTCGGTCATTGGGGAAATTCGGCAAAAAGCCCCGCAGGCCGATATCATCGTGGTTAACGACGGGTCCGCCGACCGTACGGGGATTTGCGCCAAGGAAGCAGGAGCCCATGTGCTGACGCTTCCTTACAATGTCGGTATCGGCGGATGCATGCAAACGGGATATATTTACGCCAAGCAAATGGGTTACGATATCGCGATCCAAATGGATGCCGACGGGCAGCACCCGGCCGAGGAGCTTCCAAAGCTGATCGCGAAAGCGAAAACCTGCGACTTGGTGATTGGTTCCAGATATGTGGAGAGCACCTCATACCGTTCCACTTATTTGAGGAGAATCGGGATCGTTTTCTTCTCGGAACTTGTCTCATTGATAACCGGCCAGCGCTTTACCGACACGACCAGCGGCTTCCGCGCCGCCGGGCGCAAGGTTATCGAGCTGTACGCCGATTATTATCCGATCGATTATCCCGAGGTGGAGTCGATTGTCTATTTGAAACGCAACGGCTGCAGGATTGCGGAGGTGGCGACCGAAATGCGCCAGCGCGAAACCGGGAAATCCTCGATCACGGCCTGGAAGTCGGTCTATTACATGCTTAAGGTCACGTTATCCGTACTGATGAGCGCCATTCGGTATCCCAGAACGGCGGTGTCCAAGTAAATGGCGATTTATATTTTGTCGGTATCCCTCGCGATCCTGTTCCTGCTGATCGTTCTGGAGCTGGTGCGCAGGCAAAAGCTGAGAGAGCAATACTCATTGCTCTGGATTCTGTTCAGCGTTACCCTGGTCATCGTTTCTTTGAATGTGGCGTTTGTCGAATGGTTGGCGGAGAAGCTCGGCGTGTTGTATGCGCCCGCAATCTTGTTTCTGTTTGGTTTATTGTTCTGCTTCGCGTTTATCCTGCACCTGACGATTGTGATCACCCGGCTGACGGCGCAGGTGCTGCGCCTGACCCAAGAGGTGGCAATCCTCAAAGAGCGGGAGGCTTTCCATGGACAAAACGATTAGCTATCTGATGCTGCTGGCAAATATTCTACTGCTGGTCACAGGTCAAATCCTGTTCAAAATCGGACTATCCAGATCCGGAGGACTTCATTGGGCGAAGTTAGCCGGCTCTCCGGCGGTTCTGGGAGGAATCGCGCTATATGGCGTAGCCACCCTGCTCTGGTTCGCCGTCTTGACCCGGCTGCCGCTGAGCGTGGCTTATCCGATGCAGGCTTTTGCTTATGTCATTGCGCTTATTCCGGCCTATTTTCTCTTCAACGAAACCATTACCTTGACCAAGATTGCCGGCGTTGCCGTCATTTTGGTCGGCGTCTTTCTTCTGGCCAAGTAAAAAAGCGGTTGTTCGAAAAGATGAGTTCGACGGATAATATGATCTGTAACGAACCCGAGAGACGTTATTTGCCCGAAAAGGGGAAGATTCGAATTCTAACGGACCTGAGAACCGTTATTCAGGGGAAAATGAGCTGATTTGCGGTCATTGGAGATCAATAACGACTGTCGAGTCCGTTAGATCGAGGAATCGCCGAAAATGGCGGGAATAGCTTCAATACGATTCTTTACGGGATGGGTGGGCGACGCTCCCTGTACTGAACAGGGTCGAGGCGCTTGCAAGAAAGCCGCTCCGACGCTGCATGGGGACGATAATCGGCATAGAGAAAAAGAGGGCCGTCCCTCCGTCATCTATGATGACTTTCGGGATGCCCTCTTTTTGATTGCTTGAATGCTCAGCCCACCTCTTGATCGAAGCCGCCTTTGGAAAATTGGCTGTTGTAAAGGTCGGCATAAAATCCGCCATTAGCCAGCAATTCTTCGTGGGTGCCTTTCTCGATCACAGTGCCGTGGTTCATGACCAGAATGAGATCGGCGTCCTTGATCGTCGACAGACGGTGCGCGATCACGAAGCTGGTTCTGCCTTTCATCAGCTCGTTCATCGCCTTTTGAATATAAACCTCCGTCCGCGTATCGACGCTGCTTGTCGCTTCGTCCAGAATGAGGATCGCCGGATCGGCCAAAATAGCGCGCGCGATCGTCAGAAGCTGCTTTTGTCCTTGCGAAATGTTCGACGCTTCTTCGTTCAGGATCGTGTCATATCCGCCGGGAAGCGTCCGGATGAAGTGATCGGCATGCGCCGTTTTGGCCGCCCGCACGACTTCCGCTTCGCTTGCGCCTTCGCGTCCGTACGCGATGTTGTCGCGGATCGTTCCGTTAAACAGCCATGTGTCCTGCAGCACCATGCCAAACAAACTGCGCAAATCGCCGCGCTTCAGATCGGTGATGTTGACGCCGTCTACGGTAATCGAACCTCCGTTCAACTCGTAGAACCGCATCAGCAAATTGATCAGTGTTGTTTTGCCCGCTCCGGTTGGTCCTACGATCGCGATTGTATGGCCTTGGGACACGTCGATGTTCATATCCTCGATCAGAATATTCTCCGGATCATAACCAAACTTCACGTGGTTGAACGCTACATCGCCTCTCGGATTTTGCAGCGCCACCGCATTCGAAGCTTCCGGAACTTCTTCTTCTTCGTCCAGCACTTCAAAAACGCGTTCCGCCGAAGCGACGGTCGATTGGATGATGTTCGCGATATTTGCGGTTTGCGTAATCGGCATTGTGAATTGCCGCGAATATTGAATGAACGCTTGAACGTCCCCGATTTCGATCGACTTCTTGGTGACGAGAATGCCGCCGACAACCGAAACCAGCACGTAGCCGATGTTCCCGATAAAGCTCATGATCGGCATGATCACGCCGGAGTTGAACTGCGCTTTCCAACCGGCTTCGTACAATCTTTCATTAATGGTGTCGAAATGCTCCAGAGATTTCTTTTCACGGCCAAACGCTTTGATTATGGTGTGGCCGGTATACATTTCTTCGACATGACCGTTCAGCTGGCCAAGTTCCTTTTGCTGCCGGACGAACTGCTTTTGCGAGCGTTTCGCGATCGAGGTGATCGCCACGACGCTAAGCGGCAGAGTCAGCACAGCGATCAAAGTCAGCAGCGGGCTGATCGTCAGCATCATCACGATAACCCCGATAATGGTCAGGATTGACGTAATGAGCTGGGTCATGCTCTGCTGCAGCGTCGTACTGATATTGTCGACGTCATTCGTAACCCGGCTCAGGATTTCCCCGTGGGTCCGGGCGTCGAAATATTTCAGCGGCAGACGGGACAGCTTGTCGTTGACGTCGCGGCGTAAATCGAACACCGTTTTTTGCGCAACGCCGGCCATCAGCCATTGCTGGAAGTAACTGAACAAAGCGCTCAGCGCATACAGCGCGAGCAGGATCATGATGATTTGCCATACATATTGGAAATCGATCTTGGCGCCGGGAACACCCTGCAGTTTCCCCATGATGCCTTCGAACAATTTCGTAGTCGCTTTACCCATAATTTTAGGGCTGATGATGCTGAAAACCGTGCTTAGCACGGCCATGAACAATACGGCCATCAACTGATATTTATGAGGTCTCAAATAACGAAGCAGTCTTCTGAGAGTTCCTTTGAAGTCCTTGGCCTTTTCCACAGGCATCGACATGCCCATCGGACCGCCGCCTCTGCCGCCTCCCGGCCGGAAACCGCCGGGTCTTTTGTGCTTTTGTTCTTCGCTCATGCGATCTCCTCCTCCGAAAGCTGCGAATACACGATTTCTCTATAGACATCGCAGGTCTCCATCAGTTCGCGGTGGTTACCGATGCCGGCAATTTCGCTTTCGTTCATGACGATGATGCGGTCCGCATCCAAAACGGTGCTTACGCGCTGAGCGACAATGAGAACGGTGGATTCTTTCGTTTCCTGTTTTAGAGCGGCGCGCAGCTTGGCGTCCGTCTTGAAATCCAGCGCCGAGAAGCTGTCGTCGAAAATATATATTTCCGGTTTGCGCACGAGCGCGCGTGCGATGGAAAGCCGCTGCTTCTGCCCGCCGGATACGTTCGTCCCGCCTTGGGCGATCGGCGAATCAAAGCCCTGCTCCATTTCTGCGATAAAGCCGGAAGCCTGAGCGATTGCGGCGGCATGCCGAATTTCCTCGTCGGTGGCGTCCTCTTTACCGTAGCGGATATTTTCGGTGATCGTACCCGTAAACAACACGGCTTTTTGCGGAACGTAGCCGATCTTGCTCCGCAGCTCTTCCTGCGTCAAATCGCGGACATCGGTTCCGTCGACCAGCACCCTTCCGCTTTCCACGTCGTAGAACCGCGGGATCAGACTGATCATGGTCGATTTCCCCGAGCCCGTGCCGCCGATAATCGCAGTCACTTCACCCGGATTCGCGCTGAATGAAATATTATTGATAGCCGGCTGCTCTGCGCCCGGATAGCTGAAGGTCACGTTTTGGAATTCCACGTACCCTTTTTTGCCCGACGGAGACTTCGTTGTGCCGGAATCCTTGATCACCGGATTCATATCGAGCACTTCGTTGATCCGTACGGCGGAAGCCGAAGCCCGCGGAATCATGACGAACATCATGGATACCATAACCAGAGAGAACATAATTTGCATTGCGTATTGAAGGAACGCCATCAGGTCGCCGACTTCCATATGTCCGGCATCGATGCGCAATCCGCCGTACCAGATAATCGCCACGGACGAGAAGTTCATGACAAGCATCATTACCGGCATCATAAACGCCATAATTTTGTTGACCTTGATCGAAGTGTCCGTCAAATCGGCGTTGGCTTCGTTAAAACGCGCTTTCTCATGGTCAATCCGGTTAAAGGAACGGATAACCCGGATCCCCGTCAGGCCTTCGCGCATGACCAGGTTCAATTTATCGATTTTTTTCTGAATGGATTTAAAGAGCGGAATCCCTTTGGATGCAACCAAAAAAATGGATCCGGCCAGGATCGGGATAATGACGATAAGAATAAGCGAAAGCGTAGCATCCTTCGATACCGCCATAATAATGCCGCCGAGACACATCATCGGAGCCATGACCATCATCCGCAAAATCATGATCAGCACTTGCTGGATTTGCGTAATATCGTTGGTCGTCCGGGTAATCAGCGAAGCCGTGCCCACTTTGTCGAACTCTTCGAGCGAGAAATTCGAAACGTGGTTAAACACTTTACCCCGCAGCAGTCTGCCGAAGCCCGAAGCGGACTTTGACGAGAAATAACTCGCTCCGATGGAGCAGGCCATTCCTCCGAGCGCCACAAGGAGCATGAGACCCCCGATTCGCCAAATGTAATTGGTGTCGCCTTTGATGACCCCGGTGTCCACGATATCGGACATCAGCGTTGGCAGGTACAGTTCGGAAAGCGTCTGGAAAAATACCAGCAGCAGTACGGCTCCAACCAGCCAACGGTATGGTTTCAAATAGCGGAAAAGTTTGATCATTTCCTATCATCTCCACTTTCTCTAATCATTGCTGCATTCTCTTTGCTGCTGCTCAAGATATTCATAAACCAGACCCAGCAGTTCAATAAATTGATTGCTTTTCTCTTCGCCGAGAAAATCGTAAAGGCCTTGCATAAACGACGTGCGGGACTCGATCGCCTTGCGCAGAACCGACTCGCCCTTCTCCGTCAGCTTGACGCGGACAACCCTGCGATCCTCCTGATCGTTATAGCGGGTAATGAGGCCTTGCTTCTCCATGCTCTTGATCAGCGGAGTTACGGTAGGCGAAGTCACTTCCATCATTCCGCTGAGGGCCGAAACCGTTACGCCTCTCTCGTCATCTTTAGAGCCTCGCTTGATAAAAAACAGCAGCCGGATCTCATTTCCTTTGTAACCGTCCACGGGAGCTTTGTGCACTTCCATCCTACGGAACCGGTGGAATGCCTCCATTAGTTTATGCGCGCCTGCATCACCACCTAAGGTCACTTTTAAATCACCCCCAAATTTATTTTCATTGTTTAATAATTAACTTAACTATTTATTCGCAAGCCTAATTATACGAGCGTGAAATATCGATGTCAAGCGCAGTGAAAAGTTCCCAAATTAGCCCCATAAATATAAAGACCGGAACGGCCATTTCGGCCGAACACGGTCTTTGTGCAAACACGAGATACTCATTCGTTTGAACGTGGCGGCAATCCCAGATCAGGGTCGGGAACGCCAGGGAAAGGGACCGGATTACGCAGCTCATTCAAGCTTTTGAACTCATACCCCTGGCGCCGAGCCTCGTCGATGATCGCACCCAGCGCAGCCGCGTTGTCTTTTGAGACCGAATGAAGCAAAATCACCGCGCCGGGATGGAATTGGGAAGTCACCTTTTGATAAGCATACGCGGATCCCCTTTGTTCGTTGACGTCCCAATCCTTATAAGCGGCCGACCAGAACACATTCGTATAGCCGAGCTGTTTCGACACTCGAAGCGTCCGGTCGCTGAAGATCCCGCGCGGCGGACGCAGATAAGGCATTTCCTGCTGCCCGGTCAGCTTCAGCGTCGCTTGCTTGACCCGGTCCAGCTCCTCACGGATTCGCTCATCGGAAATCGTCGTCATATCCGGGTGGCTCCATGAATGATTGCCGACGAGATGCCCCTCAGCCGCCATACGTTTGACCAGCGCCGGCTGGTCTTTGACATAATGCCCTGTAATGAAAAAGATAGCCGGAACTTTCTTGGTTTTCAGCGTATCGAGAATCGGTACCGTATAGCCATTTTCGTACCCGTTGTCAAACGTCAGAAACATCACTTTGCGGGATGTATCGCCCAGGAAAATGGCGCCATTCTTGTCAACGACATGCTTGAAGCCTTCTTCATTGATGGAAGGAAGCTGTCCGCCCACGCTTCTTTTAAAGCCGAAATGATAGGGCCCGTCGGCGAAAGCCGCCTCTGCCGGCACAAATCCAAACAGCAAACAAGCCAGGACCGCGGACATGAAAGAAAATTTCAAGAGCATTCTCTCCTTTGCAAGTACAGTGCTCCGATTAATATCTGCTCTCGCGGAAGGAAATATACTTAAAAATCCCTCCCCGGAGTACCCGTGAACAGAAGTTCCAGGTGCCCGGAAAGGGATTTTGTCGATGCTTCGTATTAATCGTTCAAATCATTGATGCTTTCCCCGGATAAAGCACTATGGCGATAGCTGAACGTGAAATAAACAATGAGACCCACGGCCATCCAAATGAGAAACGCAATCCAAGTGATTTTCGGCAAGCTGTAGAGCAGATACCCGCAGGTTCCTACGGCTAATACCGGAATGAGGGGAACCAACGGTACACGGAACGCTCTGTTCAAATCCGGACGGGTTTTCCGCAAAATAATGATTCCGAGCGATACCGAGATAAACGCGAACAAGGTTCCGATACTTACAAGATCGGCAAGTCTGTTGAGCGGAATAAGCCCGGCAAGAATGGCAACCACAATCCCCGTTACCCAGGTGCTGGCGATTGGAGCTCCGGTTTTGGCATTCAGTCTGGCCAGCGCTTTGGGTAAAAGCCCATCGCGTCCGATTGCATACAGCAGCCGGGTTTGTCCGAAGATCAGCACCATTAAAACGGTCGTAATTCCGATGATGGCGCCCAGCGAGATGAAGCCGGCAACCCAGTTCTGATTAATATATTGAAGCGCGAATGCAACGGGATTCTTGACGTCAAGCATAGTGTAAGGCACAAGCCCGGTCAAAACCGCCGTTACGACGATATATAAAACGGAGCAAATAATAAGCGAAAACAAGATCCCTTTCGGCAAATCCTTTTGCGGATTTTTGACTTCCTCGGCAGCGGTAGCGACCGCATCAAAGCCGATGTATGCGAGGAACGCCGTTGCCGCGCCGGTCACTACGCCGCTGAATCCGAACGGCATGAAAGGCGCCCAGTTCGACGGTTTCACATAGAAAACGCCGACGCCGATAAACAGCAGGATGACGGCGATTTTGATGACGACCATAATCGCGTTCAGCCTCATCGATTCTTTCGCCCCGCGGGAAACGAAGAAGGTGAGCAGCAATACGATTAATATGGCGGGAACATCGACATATGTCCCGTTTGCGGGGTCAAACGCGCTGCTGATCGCTTTGGGCAAATCAAGACCAAAGCCGGATATCAGTCCCTGAAAATACCCCGACCATCCGCTGGCAACCATGGAGGCGGCAAACCCATATTCGAGGGCCAGGTCCCAGCCGAGAACCCAGGCGAACAGCTCGCCGAAGGTCGCGTAGCTGTAAGTGTAGGCGCTGCCCGATACCGGAACCATCGAAGCGAATTCGGCATAACACAACGCGCAAAAAGCGCATACAATACCGGCGAGCACGAACGACAAAATCAGCCCCGGACCCGCGTGCTGCGCCGCCGCAACGCCCGTGAGCACGAAAATCCCCGTCCCGACCACGCACCCCACACCCAGCATCGTCAGGTCAAAAACGCCCAGCTCTTTTTTCAGCCCCCCGGAGCCGGACGCTTTTTCCTGAATCATAGAAGCAATTGACTTCTTTCTGAAAAAACTCATCTGCGCTGTCTCCTAATCTTGTTTATTTGGTAAATCATATTCCGTCTATTATATATGAACCTAGCACATCGTGACAGGTAGACGTGAGGGAATAGATGTACCAAAAAACGAACATTTTGGGAACAATGAACTTTTCCAGGGATGGAAAAACATCTCATTAATGAGCCGCCAACTCCTTCTGTGCAAACCGGATCCACTCCCGGGTCGCAAACGATAGGTAACGGTCGTCCCTCCAAACGATACCCAAATTCCAGGGAATAACCGGTTTGACGAGCGGAATGATTCTGACCTGATCATCGTCGATTTCGCGGCATATCGTTTCCGGGAGGAGGGTTATGCCCAAACCTACGGCCACCATTTCGCTGATCAGATCCCACTGGGAGCTTTCATAAATGACATGGGGCTGGAACCCTTCCTGACGGCATTCGTCGATAATCCGGTCATGCAGCGTAAAATCCTCGCGGAACAGCACGAATCCATCCTGAGATAGATCGGACAGTTCCGCCGATTTCCGCCCTGCAAGGGCATGAGAATGATGAACGACCAGGTTCAGTTTCTCTTCCACGAAAGGAAAGCTGCTTAAGCCCTCCTGCACGGTAGGCAGCACGACCACGCCGACGTCCAGAGCTCCGCTGGCCACGTCCTGCTCCACTTTTTTCGCCCCGTCCTCAAACAACTGAATCCGGATGTCCGGATATTTTTGATGAAACTGCCCGATCACCTTCGGGAAAAAGCTCGAACCAACCATCGGCGGAAGCCCGATCCGAATATGGCCTTTCTTCAAATTGCGCAAATCATCCAGTTCTGCGGTCAGGTTCTGAAATGAAGTTACGATCTGCTGGGCTTGCCCCACGATAATTTGCCCGGCATCGGTAAGTTCGATTCTTTTCCCGATTCGATCGAACAGCACGACGCCAAGCTCTTCCTCCATTGACTTGATAGTCTTGCTGATGGTTGGCTGCGTGATGAACAGCGCGTCCGCCGCTTTAGTAAAACTCTTAAGCCGTGCGACTTCGATGAGATATTGCATTTGACGGATGTCCATGGTTGGCCTCCTTTTAATCCATAGCCAAACGGAATGTTCTACATTCAGTATATTCATTTTACTCATGAAAGCAATTGATGTATATTTTCATTACCAACCAAATCTTAGAAAGGAGCAATTCGCAATGGACCGATTAAATTCGATCATAAAAGGGATTTTTCAGGTAGCGGTTCTGTTCGTCATTTCCATCATCATGAACGATCTTGCGAACCTGCTCCGTTTACCGATACCGGGCTCGATCCTGGGCATTATCGTCCTTTTCATTCTTTTAAAAACGGGCATTATCAAGTTGTCATGGATTGAACAAGGCGCAAATTGGCTGCTGGCCGAACTGCTGTTGTTCTTTATCCCTTCCGCCGTAGGCATCATGAAGTACATACCGCTGCTTGAAAGCGAAGGTTTCCGCATCTTGATCGTCGTTATTTTCAGTACTGTAATTGTCATGGTGAGCTCCGGGCTGATCGCTTCCCGGATCTCGAAACGAAAGGAGCGTCAAACGTCATGATAGCCGGTCTGCTTAGTCTCCTGTTTACGCTGGTGATATACGGCCTTTCCAAACGGTTATACCAAATTTGGCCGAGAATATATTTCTCCCCGCTGCTGATTACCCCGCTGTTTCTGGTTATCGGCCTGATGTGGGCGCAAATCCCATACGAGTCGTACCACACCGGGGGACAATGGCTCAGCTCCATGCTGCAGCCGGCTACCATCGCGTTTGCGGTGCCGCTTTACAAGTATTACAACGTGCTGAAAAAACATGCCGTTGAAATTCTCGTCAGCGTGCTGTCCGGTTCGATCGTGGCGATGTTTTCTTCCGCTTTTCTGGCCGAATGGCTGCATCTGGATTCCGAACTGGTTACCAGCCTGATTCCGCGTTCCGTAACGACCCCGATTGCCATGAGCGTTTCCCAGGTGATCGGCGGCGTGCCTAACATTACCGCAGTATTCGTCATCATCACCGGGCTCTTAGGAACGATGATCGGACCGCTGGTAATGAAGATGTTCCGCATCGACAACGAGGTGGCCCGCGGCGTATTGTTCGGTACGAGCGCTCACGGGACCGGGACCTCGAAGGCCTTTGAGCTTAGCTCGCTGACCGGCACCATCTCCAGTATCTCAATGATTCTGGCGGCGTTATTCACCTTGGGCGCAGCGCCGATGCTTATCTCGCTGCTGCACTAACATTCCTTTGTGGTTCCTCCTGATTTTTGATATATATGTCTCTCTATTGGACCTTGCCCAGCTTGGGCAGGGTCATTTTTTTGTCGACTTTTGGCGAGGCGTATGTGATAATTTTGATGTTGTTCGCCCTGGAACATATTTCAAATTTTTGATAGATTCTTTCCGGCAGTCGCGGCATTTTGAGGTGTATTTTTAAAGGAGGACCCGATCCTTGCTGTTTAATTCCTACGCATTCATTTTCGGCTTTTGGCCCGTTTCCTTTATCGTTTATTTTCAATTGAATCGTTTTTTCCCTCCGGTAGCCGGAAAGCTGTGGCTCGCGGCTGCTTCTCTATTCTTCTACAGTTGGTGGAGCGTAAAATCGCTGCCGCTGATCCTCGGTTCGATTCTGTTTAACTATGTGATGGGCCGGACGATCGGTCATGCTGCAGCCAAACCCGTCCGGATTCGAAAGTTGTTGCTGGCCACTGCGATTGCCGGCAATCTGCTGCTCTTGATTTACTATAAATATGCGGATTTTCTCATCACTAACGTCAATTCCTTGTTCTCTGCCCATCTGAAGCTGCTCGAGCTAGCCCTTCCTCTCGGGATCAGTTTCTTTACTTTCACGCAAATCGCCTATCTCGTTGACGCCTATCGCGGGAAGGCCAACGAATACAGCATCGTCAATTACGTGCTGTTCGTCACGTTCTATCCGCATCTAATCGCCGGCCCAATCCTGCATCACAAGGAAATGATGCCACAATTCGACCGGATCCGAAGCAAAGCGATCGTTCCCGGCAATGTGGCCCGGGGACTGTTCGTATTCTGCATCGGTTTGTTCAAAAAAGTCGTGATCGCCGATACGTTGGCACCTATCGCCACCCAAGGCTTCGACGTATCCACCCATCTGGGCTTGATTCAGGCTTGGGTCACGGCGCTGGGTTATACGCTGCAGCTCTATTTCGACTTCAGCGCTTATTCGGATATGGCGATCGGGATTGCGCTGGTATTCAACATCAAGCTGCCGGTTAACTTCAATTCGCCGTACAAAGCGGTCAGCATTAAAGACTTCTGGAGCCGCTGGCATATGACGCTCAGCCGCTTTCTCAAGGATTATATCTATATCCCTTTAGGCGGAAACCGCAAAGGTACGCTGCGCACCTATATCAATCTGATCACCACTTTTCTGATTGGGGGAATCTGGCACGGGGCAGGCTGGACTTTTATCATCTGGGGGCTGATGCACGGCATCGCTCAGGTCGCGCAGCGGCTTTGGAGCAAGACGGGGGTGGTTTTGCCGCGGTGGTCCGGCTGGCTGATCACTTTTCTGTTCATCAATTTCAGTTGGGTTTTCTTCCGGGCCAAAACTTGGGACGACGCGCTTAAGGTTCTGCGAGGAATGTTCAACATCCATGAAATCTCCTTGTCCATGCAGCTGCTTGGTCAACTGGCGCTCATTATCGCCGCATTAGGCATCTCACTGTTCGCTCGCAACTCCATGGAAATGAAATACAAGTTCACGCCGAGCCTCAAATACGCCGCTTTTATCGGGGTGTTGTTTGTCTTTTCCATTTTGTACTTCAACCAAGTTAGCGAATTTTTGTATTTTACGTTCTAGGTAAATTGAACAAAAGAAAGTAACATGGCAAAAGTGTGAAAAGTTCTGGCAGAAGCTAAAAGCTTTCTGAAAGAAAGCTGCATCGGAAGCATATGCTTGCGTTCGCCTTTGTGACCGGGTTTCTACCTTAATTTGAATTTACTTAATCAGAGAAATCCGGGAGCAACAGCGATCGAAAGAACATTTCATGCGGTTGCCTCCATACGCACAATCATTAGTTCAATTTATATAGATAAGGAGATTTCCCGCTTTGAAGAATATACGTTTTGTTCGCTGGTTTCTGGTTTCCGTCCTGCTGTTCGGGGTTCTCGCAGGGGCGTTCATGTACGCGGTCGACCCGCTGCAGTTCTACAGAAAAGCCGCCTATCCTCCTCTGTTCTCCAAGCAGCAGCGCTATCAAAACCCCGGCCTCGCCAAAAACTATACATACGATACAGTGATTCTCGGCAGCTCCATGACCGAAAATTTCGTTCCTTCCGAAGTCGGGAGCATCCTCGGCGGCAGCGTCATGAAGCTCTCGATCGAAGGCTCGACCTCGAAGGAACAGCGGATGATTGCGGATCTGGCGATAGGCACGGGACAGGTCAAAAAAGTGCTGTGGGGGATCGATTATTTCTCGTTCCGGGACAACAACGTTCAGGATGAAGGCACGTTTCCTTTTTACCTCTACGATGATTCCAAGCTGGACGATTACAAATATATCTTCAATATTTCCAATATGAAGCAGGCTTTGGCCGCACTTGTACTCCCGAAAAGCTCGCTCCCCTCCATGCGCAATCTCGATACCTTGGACAATTGGGACGCTTCAGCCGTGTATGGCCCGACCCAGGTTTGGGCTAAATGGGACGAGGGCCGGGTCGCGGAGCAGTTGACCTCGGAAAGCGAGCCTTCGCTGGATGTGGTGAAACAAAACTTTGAGACGAATACGATGAGTCTGATCGAGGCCCATCCAAGAATCAAGTTCATCATTTATTATCCGCCTTATTCCATCCTGCGCCAGCAGCTGTGGAAAGAGGTTAATCCGGTTCGATTCGCCAACCAGTTGGAGATGAAGGAGTACATGTTCAAGCGGTTCAGCGCATACGACAACGTTAGCGTATACGATTTTCAGAGCGACAGCTCCATTACTTACAATTTGGACGCCTTCAAGGACTTGTCCCATCATTCGGCGGCCATCAACAAATTGATTGCGGAGGACATTGCCGGCGGTTCGCATCTTGTGACCGAAGATACGGTGAAGCAAAACAACGAACTGCTGGAGGCCCAGGTGGACCGCCTTATTTTGAACAAAACCGGGCCGCTGTTTTCCGCCGAATTCCAGGTTAACGGAAACCCGATCGATCTGGGTCAGCTTCCGCCGGCAGAAAAGGATCTTTTGCGCGTGCCGATCAAGGATTTTGCCTTGGCAGCGGGGATCGGCTTTAAATATGACACGGCCGGCAAAAAAGTGACCTTATCCCGCGGAGACCGAAAGGTTACGCTGACCGTCGGAGCGAAAACGGCCACGGTTAACGGAGAGAACGCCGCGCTTGAGGTACCGCCTGCGATTTATAAAGACCGCATCGTTGCGCCGCTAATCGCGGTCGTCCAGCTGCTTCAGGGCGAGGTTCAAATGAAGCAGAAGGATGCGGATCCCCATTTCATGATTTATGACATTTCGCTGTGAGTGTGAACGTCATGAAGTAGCTAAGACCGCAAAGCAAGGCCGTCGTGAAGTCAATCGAATGACTTCGAGGCGGCCTTGTTTTGTGGCGTCAATAGAGCCGGGCTGGCGGGTCGGGTGTCTGTGACGGTGGCGGTGGTCATGCTGGTATTACTGGTATTACTGGTGCTGGTGGTGCTGGCGCTGGCGCTGATGGTGATGATGGTATTACTGTTGCGGTGGTGCTGGTGGGTGATGTTGATGATGGTATTACTGGTTGCGGTGGTGCTGATGGGTGGTGCTGGTCGTGTGATGATGGTGCTGGCGCTGCTGTCGGTGCTGGAGTTAATGCCCGTGGTACTGATTACTGGTAGTTGGCGGTATCTGCGGGGCTAATGGTGTATGCAATAAACTTCTAACGGACTCCAGCGACCTTATTTTAATAAAAATGGGCCATCTAAAAAGCTAACGGACTCAGGAACCCCTATTTGGCCCAAACCAGCGAAAAATACGCCGTTTAGAGCTAAATAAGATCATCTGAGTCCGTTAAAATTTTTGTGGTATCTAAAAAGCGCAAATAGCGCTTCTCAGATCCGTTAGAGGTTAAGATCGAGCGTAGCCAAACAGTAGATGGCCCAGGGTCGGGTCATTAAGGCCCAGTTTATCGCCGATTTGAATCGAATTGCGCATTTAACTTACTCGTTCTCGCCGTTTCGAATCGAATTGCGCACTTAACTCGCTCGCTGATTCGGACCGATTTACCACATCATACCCCAGCTTACTCGCCGATTTGAACCGGCTTGCCGGTTGCGGCCGATTCCAGTGCGGCAAAGGTCACGGCTTGGGTTTTGATAGCGTCGTCGTAGCTCGAAAGAATCCGCGAGGAATCTCCCGTCCGCAGGGCGTGGATAAACGCGGAGGTCTCGGCGGCATAAGGATTGTCCTCGCCCCGATATTCCGTGTTTACTCCCGGAGCGGTAATCTTCAGCCCTTGAGGATTCCAAGCGAGAATTCCGCCGTCGGTGTATAAATGAAGCCCCACCTCGCCGACGCCGCCCGGAAGCACGCAGGTATTGGAAATGGTGGCTACCGCGCCGCTGGCGAGTTTCATGGTTACGCTTCCAATGTCCGTAACGTTTACGTTCTCATATTGGCTTTGCACGATCCGGTTGCCGTATGCGGCATAAACTTCCGTAACCTCGCCCGCCGTATAACGGAGCAAGTCGACGATATGGGTAGTCTGCTCGATAAATTGTCCTCCCGAAAGCTCCTGTCTTCTCCACCAGGATACCTGCGGCATATCCCCCATCCATGTTCCCAGCGCCATGCCGACCGTCCGGCCTTGAAGCGCTTCTTTCATTCTCCGGATCGAATCCTTATACCGGAAATGATAACCTACCGCATGGATCAGCGGTTTCTCCTCCAGACGCGATAAAATTCCGCGAGGAACCTCCAGATCCGTGCTGAGCGGCTTTTCCACGAGAAAAGGTATGCCACGGGCAATCAGCTCATATTCGATCTCGCCATGAGCCATAGGCGGTATACACAAGTAAACGCCATCCAGCTTAGAATCATCCAACATATCGCTTAACTTGGCGTATCCTTTGGCGCCCGGATACCGTTCAGCCAGAGCCTTGGCCTTCTCAAGGCTTGTCCCGGTCACCGCGGCAACCCGCACACCTTCCGTTCCCGCCAAAATATCCCCATGGACTTTGCTGAACCAGCCGGTTCCGACAATTCCGATGTTTAACGTCATGTCCAGTTCCCCTTTCATTTGGTCATTCTCTATTAGATTAGCCGTGATAGCCCAGCTTATCAACTAAGAAATCTAACTGTTCTTGAATTTATAACAGTTAAGTTTTATACTGACAATGACTATGAATTCAATCGGAAAGGATGGATTAGAAATGAGTACTGAAGTAAAACCTAACCTCAATGACTTCTATACGGTGCTTCGCGAGAGACATTCCGTTCGCGCCTATGATCCTACAGTAAAAATCTCCCGGGAGGAACTGACGGAAATGCTCGAGTTGTCGATTTCCGCTCCTTCATCCTCCAACCTGCAGCCTTGGCGTTTCCTCGTCATCGATCAAGACGATCAGAAACAAAAGCTGCTGCCCATCGCCAATAACCAGCAACAAATCGTGGACGCTTCGGCGATCATTGCCGTGCTTGGCGATCTGAAATCCTACGAGCATGCGGAAGAGATCTATGGCAAAGCCGTTGATATGGGCGCCATGACCGAGGAAATCAAACAAAATTTCGTAGAACGTCTGGTTAAAGGATACGGCGCCAGAGGTCCTGAAGGCATGCAACACATTAACCTGTTCGACGCTGGTCTGGTCTCCATGCAATTTATGCTGATCGCCAAGGCTAAAGGTTACGATACCGTGCCTATGGGCGGTTATGACGCACAAAAATTCGACGAAGCTTTCGGACTTCCGGAAAACCTGAAATCAATCCTGCTGATCGCGGTCGGCAAAGCGGCCAAAGCAGCTCATGCGAGTCCACGCCTTCCGCTCGATCAAATTACGCACTGGAATTCCTTCAAATAACGACATCAATGTCATTGAACATAATAAAGCGGCTGCTTCGGGTTATCTCATCATCCGCGGCAGCCGCTTTTTGATTAAAGCTCCATTAATAAGCCAAGGCATCCATCGATTTGATATGGGAAAGGTAACGAATATTGCTGGCTTCCTTCATCATCGTAGCCGGGAGTCCGCGAAGCGCCGTATTGTTCGCGCCGACGGTAGCAACCGCATCTTTCCGGCCCAAGCTGGCCAAAGTCCCCGAATTGACCGGCTTGAACACTTCCATGGATTTATTCGTCAAGAATGCGTACAGGTTATATCCGATCAACTCGCCCATCTGCCAAGCGATTTGCGCGGTCGGCGGTTGAGGGCGTTCGTCCGATCCGAAATAAACCGCGCTGTCGCCCGCCACAAACACGTCGGAATGAGACGCCGATTGAAGGTAGTTATTGACCGTCGCGCGTCCGCGATTGACTTCAAGCCCGGATTCGCCCACGAGCGGATTGCCTTGAACCCCACCTGTCCAAACAAAGGTGTTGGCGGTGATTTTTTGACTATCCTTCAGCTCGATCAAATTCCCATCTACGTTCGTAACGGGGAGCCCCGTCAGAAATTGCACGCCGCGCGCTTCCAGGCTGGCTGTCGCGCGAGCAATCAGCATATCCGGCAGCACAGGCAAAATCTTCGGCCCGGCTTCAACCAGCAGCAGCTTGACGGCTTTGGGATCTACGCCGTACTTTTTGGCGAGCTTCGGCATCTGGTCGGCGATCTCTCCGACCAATTCGACGCCGGTCAAGCCGCCTCCGCCAATGAGAATCGTCGCATCGGCTTCGTTGCCGGTTTGCGAAAAGGCGTGAATCCGCGATTCGATGTGCCGATAAATAGAGTTGGCGTCTTCAGCCGATTTCAGCACCATGCTGTATTTTTCAAGGCCGGGAATGCCGAAATAAGCGGTTATGCTGCCCAGGCCTACTACCAGAGCGTCATAAGTCAGAACCGTGCCGTCGGACAGCTTCACTTCTTTTTTGTCGACCGAGAAGTTCTCCACTTTGGCGATGCGAAGATCGATGTCTTTCCCCTTAAACAACTTCTCGAGGGGCAGCGACACCGCTCGTTCCGAGATGCTTCCCGCCGCAAGACGATGCAGTTCGGTAATAATTTGATGCGTTGGATATTGGTTCACCACGGTAACCCGGGCTTCCGATTTATTCAAATATTTGCGAACGTTCAAAGCGCTGAGTACTCCGCCGTAACCGGCGCCCAAAATAACAATGTGTTTTGACATATCCTTTTTCCCCCGTTATTAATGTTGACTGGTCTCGCGACCGGCGACTTGAAGATACGCGTTGGCAAACCGAAGCAGCTTCTGTGCTTGCGGGTCCTTCAGCATTTTTAGCAGCCCGAACAGACCGATCGCCTCCTGACTGGATTCGGCGCGGTCTTTAGCTTCGATAGCGGCCGCCGCAAAATGCTTCACTTTATCCTTTACCGGGCCCGCGATTTCCTGGAGCGCTCCGATCGTATCCTGCTTCAGCACCTCGTCTGTAGCAACCGACTTAGCAAAATCGTATGACTTCGTCAACACGCCGATCACTTCCGTCAGCTTGGGCAGTTGATCCACCAAAACGCTGAGCGATTCCTGAACTTCAGGCTTAAGCAGCTTTTCCAGAAGCTCCTGCAAATCCGGCCCCCCGGACAAAACCGCCGCTTCTTGCTCCGTTTTTGTTTCCGTGATTGTTTCCGACATATCCGATTCTCCTTTGATCATGAAATAGGTAATTTAATTAATGAGGGGAGTGACATCCCCTTAATCTCCACCAACCAGGAAAAAGTTGGTGAAAATTTGCACAACTTTGCACCGAACAATTCACATAAATATTAACACATTTCGCCGAAAAAAGTATTAAAAATCACAGCATTATTTCTGCACACCCTAGTTTTCACCTAAATCGTTCACAAAAATTCCAAAAATGTCAAAAAACCGTCAGAGCCCTTGTCCTGACGGTTTTATAATTTATCAATTCGAGCCAAATAAACCTATTCTTCCGGGCAATCCAGCCGATACAAATTCCGGTAACGCGGTTCGTGTTCCATTAATTCCGCATGAGTCCCCCGCATCAAAATCCGGCCATGCTCCATGAAAATAATCTCATCCATATGCTCCGCGTTAGCAAGATGATGCGTTACCCATAGGAGTGATTTACCCTTGGCAGCTTGAAAAATCGTGGACATCAGCTCCCGTTCGGTTCGCGGATCAAGCCCAACCGTAGGCTCATCGAGGATGAGGATCGGCGTATCCTGCAGCAGGACACGCGCCAACGCGACGCGCTGCCGTTCGCCGCCGGAGAAGCGCTGGCCGGTTTCCCGCATCGGCGTGTCCAGTCCCTCCGGCAGGTCGGCGATCAGCGGAGCAAGCCTAGCCGCTTCGGCGGCCCGGCTCACCTCCTCATCCGCAGCATCCGACCGCCCGAGCCGAATATTGTTCGCCACGGTCGTGTCGAACAAATGTGGGCTCTGGTTCAGGACGGAAATCAGCTGCGGAATGTGATCGCCGAGACCGGCCGCCGGGAAGCCGCCGATGGTCACTGCCCCCTCCGACGGGACCAGCGCCCCTTGGATCAGCTTCAGCAGCGTCGACTTTCCGGCCCCGCTGCGGCCAATCACGGCGATACGCTTCCCCTGCGGGATGTCCAGCGACACGCCTTCCACCGAATTGCCGCTATGCTCGTCATAAGCATAGCTGGCGCTTTGAATGCGCACTTCCGCGCTGCGGGTTAAAGCGTCCAGTTGCTCCCGGCTGATGCCGCCGTTGCTGGCCGACTGCCGGCCATCGCCGCCGGAAGAGATTCGCTCCAACCGTTCAAGCGAAACGGTGTACTGCGGAATTCGCTCCACTGCCTCCGAAACCGGCAGGAAGGCGTCCGACAGCGGGAAGACGATCAGCACAAAAGCGGCGATCAGAGTGGCGGCGATATGTCCTGCCGCCGCTTGGCCTCCCGACCAGAATACCATGGAGACCACAAGCGCTCCGACAATCAGATGTCCGATCAGGCTCCGCCATCTGGCCCAGGACCGAAGCTTGCGGTCCTTCCGGGCTACAATGGACTCGTCATGCTCGTAGGATTCCAGAAACTCGGCGGAACGTCCGCTGATGGTCCAATCCCCGATGCCCATCACGGCGTCGGTCAGCTTTTGGTACAGGCCGCTCCGTTCGCGTTTCACTTCCATGTTGGTGCGTTTCGTCATCCGCAAAGAAAGGTAAGGAAGTACGACAACCAGGACAAAGATATAGGCCGCGAGCAGCAAAGCGAATACAACGTCGAACGCGCCCATCGCGATCACGGTCGCCGCGTACAAAATCAAAGCGACCAAACTTGGGAACACCGTGCGGATGTAGACGTTCTGCAACTGCTCAATATCGTCGGCAAGCGCGCCGAGAATATCGCCTGTCCGGTAGCGGGAGCGGATAAAGAGTGCTTGCGGTTCCAGCATGTTATACAGACGGACCCGCATTTTGGCCAAAATCCGCAGCACCGTGTCATGGCCGACCAGCCGCTCCACATAATGAATGACGGCCCGGCTGATCCCAAACGTCCGGACTCCGACGATCGGCACATAGACGAGCAGGACGTTATACGGCTGCAGCGCCGATTTCGAGATCAGGTACCCCGAAGTAAACATCAGCATTCCCGCAGACAGCAGCGTCAGCGTGCCGAGAATGAGATAGAGCGCAAACCTGCCGCTGTACATGCGAAAATACGGAGTAATCCATGGCTCCTGCTGCTTCACGACGATATCCCCTCCCGCTGCGAAATGACCAGATGATAATAGACACCTTTTTGCGCCATCAATTCATCATGCGTCCCCGTCTCGGCGACCCGGCCATGTTCCATGACGATAATACGGTCCATATCCCTCATCCAATGCAGGCGATGGGTGGCCAGCAGAACCAGCTTGCCTTCGAACAAAGGAAGCATCGTGCTCTTAAGCTCATATTCCGTTTCGATATCAAGATGCGCCGTCGGCTCGTCGAGCAAAATTACGGGGCGGCGGCTCAGCAAAGCGCGGGCCAGCGCGACCCGCTGCTCCTGACCGCCGCTGAATGCCCGGCCGCCGCCGCCGATCGGCTCATCCAGTCCGCCGGGGAGTCGCTTGACGATCTCGTCCAAGCCCACCGCGGCAACCGCCTGCTCCACCTCGGCCAGCGTGGCATCCGGCACATTGAAGCGGATGTTGTCCGCCAAAGAGCCGCTGAACAGATAAGGGCTTTGCGGAATATACGTCGTCTGCCTGCGCCATTCCGGCGCCGTCAAATCGCCAAGCTCCGTTCCGTTCCATTCGAAACGGCCCGCCGTTGGCCGCAAAAATCCGCCGAGCACATCGATCAGGGTCGATTTGCCCGCGCCGCTTTCGCCGATGATGCCGATCTTCTCGATCCCGCGGATCGTAAGGCTCACATCCTGCAGCGAAGGCCTGCCTTCCTCCTCGTGCCGAACCTCGACGGATTTCAAGGCAAGCGTGCTTTCGGGCGTCCACTCTAAAGACACCCCCGCTGGGACCGGCTCCGCTTTGGCGGCTTCTTCCTCAGCCGCGGCGATAATGTCGCTCATCGCCTGACCCGCCTCTTTGCCGTCCAGCGTAGCGTGGAAATCCGCGCCAACCATCCGCACCGGCAGGAAGTACTCCGGAGCGAGAATCAACACGGTGAGCGCCGGAAGCAGCATCATCCGGCCGTCCACAAGCCTTAAGCCAAGGCTTACGGCAACGGAAGCGACGGACAGCATGGTGAAGAAGTCCAGCGCAAAAGAGGACAGGAACGCAACGCGCAGTGTACGGAGCGTGGCCGAACGATACGATTGGCTAACCCGGTCGATCGATTCACTGTGGCTTTTGCTGCGTCCGAGAAACTTCAACGTTTCCAGCCCGCGCAGCGAATCGACAAAGTGGTTGGACAGGACGCGATAGGATTTCAGCTGCCGCTCCGTATGCTTGCGCGCCGTCATCCCGATCAGGATCATGAACACGATAAGAATCGGCATCGTAACGGTCAGAATAACCCCCGAGGCCAGATCCAGCGTGTAGACATAAGCGAGGATCAGCACCGGCGTTATTCCCGTCGCCAGCATCCGCGGCAGAAACAGCTCCAGGTAAGCCCGGAACTTGGTCACGCCCTCCAATACAAGGGTGACCAGATTGCCGGTCCCCTCTTTGCCGGCGAAGCGGGGTCCCAGCTCAAACAGCTTCTCCAGCACCTGCGCGCGCAGCGCCTTGCCTGTCCGCTCGGCAAAGCCGTAAGCGGCCTTTTGCTGCAGCAGCGCGCAAATCTGCCGGACCAGAAAAGCAAACAGGAACAAAACGGCCGTACCGGCTTGTTCCTGCAGCTTTGCGCCGGCAAACAGCGCGGAGACGACCTCCGCGAGCCATTTCGCCTGCAATATGATAGCTATGCTTTGAAGGAGGGTCAAACCGGCCATGATAACCATGACCGGCTTGATTCCCTTGAATTTCATTAAACCGCGTCCCATTAATATTCCAAATGCTCCTTCTCGTGTACGCGTTTATGGAAAACGAAGTAGCTCCAAATTTGATATCCCAAAACGAACGGCAGAAGGCTAAGCGCAACGATCGTCATCACTTTCAGCGAATAATGGCCGGAAGCCGCGTTGTTGATCGTCAATGAAAACGTCTCGCTGATCGAGCTGACCATAACGCGCGGGAACAACCCAATGAAAACCGCCGAGATGGAGAGGGCAATCATCGCTCCGGTCATACCGAAAGCCCAACCGTCGCGTTTACGCGAGATGAACATCCCCGCCAGCACGAAAGCCGCGATGCCAAGCACCAGAACGATGCCGAGCGGCAGACCGCGCACATCGAAGACATCCGTTTGGAAATAAGTCAGCGCGCCAAAAGCCAGGAACAGAACCGCCAGCGGAATAAGCATCTTATGCGCCAGCTTGCGGGCGCGCTCCTGCAAATCTCCCGTCGTCCGCAGGGAAGCGAACAGCAGGCCGTGAACAAGACACAGCACAACGACCGTGATCCCGCCTACCAGCGTATAAACGTTAACCATATCGAACAAACCGGCTTTCATTTCCATGTCCCCGTCGATCGGCAGGCCTTTCATCAGGCCGGAGAATACGACGCCAAGCAGGAACGGCGGCAGCAGACTGCCGACGAAAATGGCAACGTCCCAGGTTGTCTTCCACTTCGTATGATCGACCTTGCCCCGGAATTCAAAAGCAACCCCGCGTCCGATCAAAGCCAGAAGCAGCACAACGAGCGGAGTGTAGTAGCCGCTGAACATCGTGGCATACCAGTTCGGGAACGCCGCGAACATCGCGCCGCCCGCCGTCAGAAGCCATACTTCGTTCGCGTCCCAGAACGGGCCGATCGAGTTGATCAGCACCCGGCGTTCCGTATCGTTCTTAGCCAGAAAACGGGTACTCATTCCGATCCCGAAGTCGAAGCCCTCCAAAAAGAAGAAGCCGATAAACAATACTGCGACAAGGACAAACCAAAGCTCATTAAGAGACAGCATGATATCCCTCCTTACCGAACGGATCGGCCGTATGTTCAGTACGGTTATCGTCCGCATTCGGCCCTTTCTTGATGACCTTCACGAACAGGTAAACCATGACCGCGCCAAGGATCGCATAAATCGCCGTAAATGCAATCAGAGAGAACAAAATTTGTCCGCCGGTCACGCTCGGAGATACGCTGTCCTTCGTTTGCATCAAGCCGAATACCGTCCAAGGCTGACGGCCGAATTCCGTCATGACCCAACCGGATGTGTTAGCGATGAACGGAAGCGAAATCGCCCACAGCATCGCTTGATAGAACCATTTGTTCGGTCGATCCAATTTTTTGCGCCAAGCCAAATAAGTACCGTACAAACCTAGTAAAATCATCAAGCTGCCTGCGGCAATCATGATCCGGAAGCTCCAGAACGTGGTGCGGACCGGAGGGATGTAATCGCCGGGGCCATATTTTTGTTCATACTCCGCTTGCAGCTCGTGCATCCCTTTGACCTCGCCGGAGAATTTGCTGTAGGACAGGAAGCTGAGCAGATAAGGAATTTTGATTTCAAAATTGTTCTTTTCGTCTTTCGAATCGATATGCGCATACACCGTCCAAGGTGCCGGATCGCCGCTCTTGCCCCAAAGTCCTTCGGAGGCGGCCATTTTCATCGGCTGGGTTTTCACCAGATATTGCGCTTGTTGATGGCCGAACAGCGCCGTGGCGAACGAAGCGATCAAAGCTACGATAATGCCGATGGTAAACGATTTTTTGAAGAATGCCGCATCTTGGCGTTTCAGCAGCTTGTAAGCGCTCACCCCCGTGATCACAAAGGCGCCCGTCGCAAACGCACCGAGTACGGTATGCGGGAATTCGACCAGCAGTTGTCCGTTCGTGACCAAGGCGAAGAAATCGTTCATTTCCGCGCGCCCGTTATTCACCGCGAAGCCGACAGGATGCTGCATGAACGAGTTGGCGGCCAAAATCCAGAGCGCCGAAACCGTCGTGCCCACCGCAACGAGCCAAATGCAGAGCAGATGCACTTTTTTGGAAAGACGGTCCCAGCCGAAAATCCACAAACCGATAAAAGTGGATTCCATGAAGAAGGCAAACAGAGCTTCGATTGCCAGCGGCGCACCGAAGACATCGCCCACGAACCGGGAGTAATCCGACCAGTTCATGCCGAACTGGAATTCCTGCAGAATGCCCGTCACGACCCCTACCGCAAAATTGATAAGGAACAGTTTCCCCCAGAATTTAGCCATGCGTTTGTATTCTTCGTTGCCCTTCCTCACGTACATCGTTTCCATGATCGCGATCAAGAGGACCAGGCCAATCGACACAGGAACAAAGAAGAAGTGGAATATCGTCGTGACCGCAAACTGGAGGCGTGCAAGTATAATCGGATCCAACATTTCCTTTCCCTACTTTCTAATAATTATTATCTAAGCAGAATTCTATCACGGAACAAATTCAGCGAACGCAGCAAAAGTAATAATTTTGTGACAAGAATCACATGACATTAGTCACAATTGTGATGGTGCCGCCGAAACCCGCGTCACTGTGCGTTTTTTTACAGCTTACCTAGTTGTGAACTTATTGTGAATCCGCTTTTTTCAGTCCATCCATGAGGTGACGAACAGCCAACAAGGGGTGCCTCCCCAGCATGCGCGGTCCGGAGTATCTCATCACCTTGCGGATCTTCTCCCGCGGCAGCGGGGCGTAGCAGTGGACCGGACAGGATTCGCAGGTCGTCTTCTTCTCGCCGAAGCGGCACAAGCTCAGACGCTTCACGGCATACTCGTTCAGTTCGGCGCATTCGTCGCATAACTCAGGCCGTATTGCTCCTGCTTGAGATTCCCGGATTGTCCGTGTCCGGTCATGATGATGTTTGCGGCAGTAAAGTGAAATCATCAGTGCTACTGTCTTTTTTTCGCGGCGGATTCTGGATGCATCTAGATCTTCAAACGGCAACCTCTTTATGCCTCCTTCCGCTTAACCGCTTTGGTCCCAAAAACGATCTTCCAAGCAATAACATTGGCGGCGATCAGCAGAAGTTCATAAGCGAGCACGCCGTAGTGAATGTTCGAAATCACAAAGTGGAGCAGCCCGAATCCCCCCAGCAGCAGCAAAAGCGGGATCATGCGCATCCCCTCGCTTTGCTGGGCGGCTTCGAAGGGCTCCGAGAAAGGCAGCGCTTTGCGCAAGCAGGCGAAACATATGACGGAGTACAGCGCCAAGGCAAGTCCGACCGCGAGCAAATGGGGAATCGCCGACCCACCGAACAACGCGGCGAATAAAATGCCCACCACCACATAAAGCGGTAAAAGCAGCCGGATCAGGCAAGCCAGCAGCGCTCCTTTATATACGGATTGAACGTTTCGGATCGGGAGCGTCCCGTAAATCCAGGCCGCTTTGTATTTGCCCGAATATCTAAGCATCATAATGACGGTAGGAATCAGGATGCCGCAAAAATAAATGAACAGGACCTTTCGGGAACCGGCAAGCCCCTGGAGCCCGCCCTCCAGTCCATCCGAAAATAAAAAGATAAACGGAAAAATGATAGAGAAGCCCAGCGTAGGATACACCTTGAGCTTAAATTCCCTCTCTTTTCCAATCATAGACCAAGTAAAGCGGAAAAATACCTTTTCCTGCGGGTCCGAGCAGACCAGGTTCGCCATTCGCTCCAGCCATTTACCGCTTCCGGCGGCCTTTCGTCCTCCGGGATCGGCGAGCTTCTGCAAGTTTCGCTCCAGCGAAGGCATCAGCTTGATGTAAGCGTAAAATGCGGCCAGCGGCAATACCAGGCACAGCAGCGAAAAAGCAAGGAACAAAGGCTCGCGCGACCGGTGCAGCAGCGTCTCGAACGGCGCGCCGAACCATACCGGAGCAACGAAAAACTGCCACCATTTAGGCCGAAAGGCGACGCTGAAATCCACAAAATTAAACAAGCGCATGAGCAGCTGATATCCGAGCGTAATCCCGATGGTCAGGCCGATTTGCACATAGTTGATGATGTCCTTCAGCTTCTCGCCGTCGAAGAAACGCAGCACCGCGAGGTACAGCAGCGCGGTGACGACCACGATGAACAAGTCCATCAGAATCAGTTCCACCAGAAACAGCAGGAAAAAAGCCGCCCCGTGCCTAATCAGACCTACAGCCAGCGGCACAACGGCAACCGACGCGGTCAGGTAGAACATATAGATGAAAATATGCATCGTCTTGGCCATGGCGATCGTCCGGCGGTTCACCGGCTTGGTCGACAGGATGTTGCGATCCCGAACATCGAGCAGCACCGATGAGAAGTCGGAAATCAGCGACGTCATGATCATAAACATAAAGACGCCGAAAATGAGGCTCATTTGGAATATATAATTGTCCCCCATCAGCACAAAGGCGGAGCTCATCGCTCCAAAAAGCAGATACAGCCACAACGAGCGCAAGAACTGGTTCGATTCGTTCGCATCCGTCTGTTTCGCCTTCCGGTTCTTGCCGACGATGGTCGGAACTCTCCGCGCATCCATCGTCAGCTTGACCTGAAGAATCCGCTGCATGACAGGATAATCCACGCCCATTCTGCCAAACAAACCGCTGAAGCGGTCGAGCACCTGCAGAGATCTCATCTCGCTCATCGGCTACACCTCTTGCACGATGGCGACCAGTTGTTCGGCGATCTCGCGATGCTCGCTAAACCCGGTCAACTGATTGAAAATCTGCTCAAGCGAGCCCTCATGGCTGCGCTCCTTAAGCTGCTCAAAGCTGCCGTCCGCCACCACGCGTCCGCCGTCCAGCAGTACGATCCGGTTGCTGATTTTTTCGACGACGTCCATCATATGGGAAGAATAAAAGATCGTTTTCCCCTGTTCGGCAAGAAGCGCCAGCAGTTCCTTGACCACCATGACGCTGTTGGCGTCCAAGCCGCTGAGCGGCTCGTCCAGAAACAGCACGTCCGGATTATGCAGAAGGCTCGAAATAATCAGCACCTTCTGCTTCATTCCTTTGGAGAATGTGGCGATCCGGGAATGGAACACATCCTCCAGTCCAAACCGATTTATTAAGCGGCGGGCTTTCAGTTCCGCATCGGCTCCCGGCAGCCCGTAGAGCTCGCCGATGAACGTCAAATACTCGCTTGCGGTCAGCGTATCGTACATTTCCGCAATTTCCGGAACATACCCGATTCGTTTCTTATATTCAATCCCGCCATCACGGGGACTCTCGCCAAAAATGCGAACCTCCCCCTCGTATCCGTCCACCAGGCCGAGCATAATTTTGACCGTCGTACTTTTGCCCGCCCCGTTGGGTCCGATATACCCGATGATTTGTCCGGGATATACTTCGAGATCAACCCCATTGAGCACTTGATGATTGCCGTACTTCATCTTTAGATCGATGATCCGAATGATCGGTTCTCCCGATAAAGCCATTTGCTCAACTCCTCTCTAACAATGGATTTATTTTACCATACATTTCCTTGGCCCCGGTCAACTTTGTGAAAAAAAAGACATCCCCGGATCATGCCCGGAAATGCCTTTTCGTTTATGTCAAATAAGGACCGTGAACCGCGCCGGAATGGCGTTAGGGGGCCGCCATTCATACGAATGCGCGCTTTAGGACCTTATCGGTAGTCGACTCGCCTTAGTTCCCCGTACTCTTTGGAATGAAGCCGCTGATATCCACTCCAAGCTCCTGTGCAAGACGCGCGCCGTACTCGGCGTCAGCCCGGAAGAAGTTGCAAACGGCCCGAAGCTGAATCTGCTCGCTCGTCTGCTTCAAATCATTGACCAGATTGGCGATCAAATGATTTTTCTCTTCCGGCGTGAAGCCGCGGTACAGCTCGCCGGCCTGAGTAAAGTCGTCGGTTTTGGCGATTTTTTCGCGTCCGGTTTGTCCGTGCCCGGCGAGAGGCGAAACGCTATCCTTGTATTCGGGCGCTTCTTTAGGAGTATTATCGAAGCTGTTCGGCTCATAATTCACCGTCGAAACGTCCTGCCGCGTCGTCATGGCCCCGTCCCGCTGATGGTTTCGCACCGGCGCGTACGGGCAGTTTACCGGAATTTGCAGGTAGTTGGCGCCAAGCCGGTAGCGCTGCGTATCCGGATAGGAGAAGAGACGGCCCTGCAGCAGCTTATCCTCGGAGGGTTCAATCCCCGGCACAAGCGCACTGGGAGAAAAAGCCGACTGCTCGACCTCGGCAAAAAAGTTCGCCGGATTGCGATTCAGCGTCATGGTTCCTATTTTAATCAGCGGGTATTTGTCCTCCGGCCAGACCTTTGTAGGATCAAGCGGGTTGAAGCCCCACAAGTCGAGATCCTCCACCGGCATCATCTGTACGTTCAACTCCCACCCCGGGAATTGCCCGCGCTCGATATGTTCGTGCAAATCACGCGTCGCGTGATTGAAATCCCGGCCTTGTACCTCCCGGGCTTCATCCGCCGACAGATTGACCACGCCCTGCTTCGTTTTCCATGTATATTTCACGTACGTTGCCGTTCCCTGCGCGTTGAACCATTTGAACGCATGAACCCCAAAACCGTCCATTTGGCGATAGTTCGCCGGCGTCCCGTTATCTGAGAACACCCAAGTCATCATATGGGTCGATTCCGGCGTCAGCGTCATGAAATCCCAATAGCGCGCGGGGTCCTGAATATTCGAATCCGGAGCAGGCTTTAAAGAATGCACCATGTCGGGGAACTTGATCGCGTCGCGAATAAAAAACACCGGCAGATGGTTTCCGACGAGGTCATAGTTGCCTTCCTCCGTGTAAAACTTCACCGCAAACCCCCGAGGGTCGCGGGCGGTTTCCGGCGACTCCTTGCCATGGATCACGGTCGAAAAGCGGACGAATACAGGCGTCTCCTGCCCGGCATTTTGAAGAAAATGCGCCTTCGTGTACTCCGCCATGCCGCGCTCGGTGACGAAAACGCCATGCGCTCCGGCTCCGCGGGCATGAACCACTCGCTCCGGAATCCGCTCGCGGTCGAAATGGGCCAGCTTCTCCAGCAGATGGTAATCCTCCAGCAAAGTGGGTCCGTTTTGTCCCGCCGTCCGCGAATTTTGATTGTCTCCGACCGGGGCGCCTTGATTCGTCGTCAACCTGTCAGTCATTTATTCCCGTCTCCCTTCCAATGAATTATATTTAGACTTGGTCTAAATTCTAAATATGATTCTACCATGCCCCTCATAGCTGCTGCATGAAGGTTCGATGAGGGATTTATGAAGAATCCGCATCCGTCTCTTACCCCGTTTTTCCACTAGCCATTATATAGAGAGAACAAAGAAATCATGCCTGATGAAACATGTCGGGTGAAAGAATTTTCAAAGGTAGATAACGTTTGTTGTCCATTATGGATAAATGAAAGACAGATATTATCCTTATTTGAAAATCCGCAATTCTAATGGTATACTCTCACTGGATTTATCTCACAATGACCTGGGAGGTGGCGGAACATCAATCGAAATGAAGTCGGCACGCTGAAGAAGGGGCTCGATATCTTTCATCTGCTAATGGAGCACCCCGGCTTGTCCACCCAGGAAATCATCGAAAAGCTGAAGCTGAATCAGAGCACCGGATACCGATTGGTCAGCACGCTGGAGCAAAACGGGTTCATCGCCAAAAACCGTGAAAACCGCTATACCGTTTCGGAGACGCTGATTGCGCGGCTGCTGGAGAAGCGGGAGCAGACGCAGGATGACTTCATGTGGCGCTCGGTCGCCTTAATGGACAAACTGAGCCGCGAGACCGGAGAGACGACCTATATCGGAATCCTGCAAGGGGCGGAAATGATGATCACCCAAGCGGTGCAAGGCAGGTACGCTACCCGAACCCATCATGAGATCGGCGATCGTCTGCCGCTTTATGCCGATGCGATCGGAAAATGCCTGCTTGCTTATCTGGAGAAGGAAGAGCAGGCAAGGATTATCGGTCAACTGACTTTTGAGAGAATGACGGAGCACACAATAACGTCGCCGCTCGTTTTTCAAAGGGAACTGGAGCAAATCCGCAACAACGGCTACTCCCTCGATAACGAGGAGAACGAGATTGGCGTGAGATGCATCGGGGCGCCGATTCGCAAAAACGGCGAAGTGATCGCGGCCATGGCACTGACCGGTCCCTCCGTGCGCATGTCCAAGGAGAAGGATCCGGCGCATATCGATCTCGTCAAAGGATGCGCCAAGGCGATCTCGGATACGCTTTAACCAACAATAATTACGGTTTAAATCTATTGAAGGAGTGTGTTGATATGAATTTCGTAACATTAAACAACGGTTTGAAAATGCCTCAATTAGGCTATGGCGTGTGGCAGGTTAATGATAATGAAGCCACCGCGGCGGTAACCAAAGCGATTGAAACAGGCTACACCTCCATTGACACAGCCATGATATACCGGAACGAAGCGGGCGTCGGCAAAGCGATCAAGCAATCCTCCGTCCCTCGCGAAGAATTGTTCATTACCACGAAAGTATGGAACAGCGATCAAGGCTACGACAATACGCTGCGCGCTTTTGACGAAAGCCTGGAAAGATTGGGGCTGGACTATGTGGACCTGTACCTGATTCACTGGCCGACGCCGCAATACGACCAATATGTCGAAACCTACAAAGCGCTGGAAAAACTGTACCGCGACGGCCGCACCAAAGCGATCGGCGTATGCAACTTCGAAATCGAGCATCTGGAACGCCTGTTTGGCGAAACCGAAATCAAACCGGTCCTGAACCAGGTCGAATGCCATCCGTACCTGTCCCAAACCGAGCTGAAGGAATTCTGCGCGAAGCATGATATTTTCGTGGAAGCCTGGAGCCCGCTTGAGCAAGGGGGCGAAGTGCTGAAGGACGCCTCCGTGCTGAAAATCGCGGAAGCTCACGGCAAAACGGCCGCCCAGGTCATTCTGCGCTGGCACCTGCAAAACAACTCCATCGTGATTCCGAAATCCGTGACGCCGTCCCGGATTGAAGAAAACTTCGACGTCTTTGATTTCGAGCTGTCGGCAAGCGACATGACCGAAATCAACAAACTTAACCGCAACCGCCGCAGAGGCCCGAAACCAAGCGAGATGAACGGGCGTTAAGAACGAAGTACCGGAAGTTCCAAGGCTTCCCTTACTTCGTCACTCTTCTAGAAGACCTGCTTCACCGTGAGTGGTATAGGTCGTCCGCTAACGTTTCAAACTCTCCTTTAGCTTATATGAACTGAACATATCTACGTCAAAGCATTTGAAATGGCTTTAAGCTGTTTGATTTGCGCTTCGATATACCGCATGCTCATACCCCGTTTTCTGTTGATCATTTCGATAATAAACGCAAAGGACCCGAGAAATGGCACTTTTTTTCAAAGTTTCCATTCTCGGGTCTCAATTTAAATTATGGGATACCCTTAATAATTTTTTTGTTAAGCTTAGGGTATTACTTTTTCATAAATCTTATTTAATGGGCGCTATAAGATTTAGGTATTTTGATTTAGGTATCTTTCAGTCGCTTTTTTCGAATCAAATAAATAACTACGCCTATTACTAGCCCTACGATCAGCAAAAATAATAATAGATTAGGCCAGTTGAATAAGGTCATCTTTATCCTCCTTTGAGTTATTCTTCATGTAGAGCCGCTTTTGAAGTCCACTCAGCAGTTATACCATTTTTTGTTTCCTTATGTTTCCCATAGACATCTATTCTACTTGCAACTACAGCGCCAGTAAAATCTTTATCCAAACTAAGGCTTGCCGTTTCAGACCATGAATCACTACTTACTGTATAGGTATTAACGACTACTTGCGAACCACCAACAAAACCATATTGAGTATAAACTACTTCAACTTTGGATTGGGCTGGAGATGAAGCACTTGCTCCTGCAGTTAATGTCAAATTCTCAAAGAGAATGTCGTGATAAACAGAGCCACCAGCTGATACGCAGCCATAAGTATTATTTATACTGTAAGTCCAAACTTTATGTCATAAAAGGAAGCTTTCCCATTCTGGTCATCGAGCTGAACCACTCTTCGTATATTTTTATCAACGTCAAAACCGCGGGGCAAACCCGACAATTTTATCAACAATTAACGAATGCTCGAAACTCATCATGAGTTGAATATCTTCAAAGTTATTTCAACGCCTGACCCAACTGTTTTACCTGGGCGAGCCATTTGGTCCGTTCCGGCTCCGACAAATATCTCATGCGTCCGATCGTTGTTGAATGTACAGGGCGCACGCCGCAGAAATCCAGGATCGATTTCTTCATCATTTTGTGGCCGGGAGCCCCTTGGACCAGCCGGTAATAAAATGCCGGAGCGTCCATCGTGACGATCAGCCGCGCGCTTTTCCCTTTAAGCAGCTTCTCCGGAAACGGACTTCCGCTCCGGTATTTGAAGGCGAAGCCGGGCAAAAAGACGCGGTCAATCATGCCTTTCAGCAGCGCGGGAGGTCCGCCCCACCAGGTAGGGTATACAAAGACAATGTGATCGCCCCACTGAATGGAATCTCTGACATGCTCCAGCCCTTCTTCGAGAGGAGTGCGGAATTTATAGCCCCCTTCCAAAATCGGGTTGAAGTCGAGTTCTCTCAGGGCGATGATTCGCACCTCCGCTCCGGAGGACGTTGCTCCTTCTGCATAGGCCGCAGCCAGGGCTTCCCCAAAGCTGTCCGGTGTCGGATTTCCTTGAATGACTACTATCTTTTTGCTCATTTAGCTTCCCTTCTTTCCACTCGATCATTTTTTTCAGAGAATTTATTGGACGGTTACCCGTTTTCTCTCTCTGGCGGACTCGAAACAAGCATCCAGCACGCGCATGCCTTTCACGGCATCCTCCGGCGCGAATCGCAGCGGACGTTCCCCCCATACCGCAGCGGCGAAATCATCCACTTCCACGGCATAAGGATTGGCGGCTTCCGGGTTTTCCAGCCGGCTTTTCCCGCCGATCGTTACGGTATAGTCGATATTTTCGGAACCGACGGTAAAAGCGTGCGGAATTTCGATTCGGCCTTCCGTGCCGACGATTTCCAGCGTTTGGCGATGTTCCGCCCACATGCCGCAATCGAACGTCACCGCAGGTCCGCCTGCGAACTCCACAAGCCCTGTGGCCATCATGTCCACGCCGCTATGTTTCGGCGAAAAAAACGCCTGCACCGTAACCGCCTCCGGCTCGCGGCCAAGCAGAAACCGCGCCGCGCTGAGCGGATAGCAGCCGACATCGTACAGCGACCCGCCGCCCCATTCCGGACGCATCCGGATGTTGGTCAAGTCCTCGGCGCTGTTGAACGTAAACGCGCCGCGAATGACCCGCAGATCGCCGATCTCCCCGCTCTCGATAATTTCGCGAATGTGATCCCAACGAGGATGATGGCGGTACATAAACGCTTCCGCCAGCTTCACACCGGACTTGGCGGCGGCGCTTGCCATCTCCTCGGCTTCCGCCGAAGTCAAAGCGATCGGTTTCTCGCAAAGCACGTGTTTGCCGGCTTCGGCGGCCCGAATGGCCCATTCTTTATGTAAATGATTGGGAAGCGGAATATATACCGCATCGATATTGCGATCGGCAAGCAGTTCTTCATAGCTTCCAAAGGCTTTCGGAGCGCCGAACTGCTCCGCCACTTTGCGGCTTTTCTCCAAATCCCGGCTGGCAACCCCTTCGATAATGCCCGTTTTCGATTGGCGAATCGCGGGCATTACCGCATTGACGGCAATTCCGGCGCAGCCGATAATTCCCCAGCGAAGCTTACGCTCTTCATTTGGTTTCATTTCCACGCACCCTCATTTCACTAGTAGTCCCTTTCATTGTACATGGCTTGTTCGTACAAGTATAGAAGCGCCCCACGACCATATGATGAAATTGCGCAAGATGGGGCATAGTATGCGAAAGCAGCCGTGTGATATGAACTTTTCTTCGGAACGGAATCACGCCGGCTTGATGATCCATATTATAGCATTCGAAGGAGACAACGACCCTTATGGACAATTTGCACGAATTTGTGGAAAAAGTGCATGACCAGCAGGCAAAAGAAGCCAAAAATAAAAAGCGCGGACACGGCAATCCTACCGGCCAGCTTCCGAGCAAACCGCACGGTACGCAAAAATAACTGCTTCATCAAAAAAGCCGCTCACAGCGAACTGTGAGCGGCTTTCGTCATCGGGTTTACTAACCTTCATACTTATCCTCGCCGGAAATAAACTCATTTAAGGTTTCTCCTCCGGCGGTGCTGTAGTTTTTGAATTGGGCCAGCCGGCCATTTTTCGCTTCTCCGCCGTTGCCGGTCGTATCGTTTTGACCATTGCTGCTGTCATTGCCGGCTCCGGGGTGTTTCGGTTTGGACTTGTTGTTCGCCACGCTGTAACCTCCCTGTCTCGTCAGCATCTGCTTTGCCATAAGTTAGCGTGGCATTTCGAAGTCCATTTTATGCGCAAGGCGAATGCCGCCGGCTCCGATGCTCCACAGGACTGGACTTAGGTCCAGTTCGCGCCTTCCCCAGAGACCGAAGATGCGGGCGGCATTTTATAGTATGCTATAGACAAATCAATACATAGGATAACGAAAAGGAGATTGAAACATGAACAGAAAATCTTGGATCGGACCCGTTCTGATTTTGGTAGGGATATACCTTCTCTTCTTCCGCAAGGAAGCCATTACGGCAGGCGGCTTGTTCGGCAATTTCTGGCCCACTTTATTCATCATTCCGCTCGGATTGTTCTTCCATTGGATGTATTTCTCGATGACCAACCGGAGAGGAACCGGCCTGCTGATTCCCGGAGGGATTTTATTCACGGTCGGTCTGGTCTGCCAATTGTCCACCATCTTCGATAGCTGGCAGTATCTTTGGCCGGGATTCATCCTTGCCCCTGCCGTCGGTTTGTTCGAGTTCTATTGGTTTGGGAACCGCAACAAATGGCTGCTCATTCCGATCAACATTTTGACCGTGCTGTCCCTTCTGTTCTTTGCCGTATTTTCGCTGGGAACGCTGTATAACCGCCTGATCTTTGGACAACCGGTGCTTGCGATCGCCCTGATTGCCATCGGGGCCGGAGTCATGATCGCTCCACGCAAGCGTTTGTAGAAAATCATTCCTCTCCCTACCAGGGAAATGTATAATAGGGTAGTCGATATATTTCCTTGAGAGGGAGATTATTCCATGCCTTTACAAGCCGTGAAGCCTAGAGTTTTCATAGGCTCCTCCAGCGAAGCCATCCACTATTCCCGGGCCGTCTACGAGGCGTTGAGCCGGATTGCGCAGGTCACGCCTTGGTATACGGCCTTTGATCCGAATCTCTATGCGATGGAAGTCTTGGAGCAGCAGTTGGATCAAAGCGACTTCGGCGTGTTCGTGTTTGCCGCCGACGACGTCGTCCTGCATCGGGGTAAATACGTGTTTATCACACGGGACAACACCTTGTTCGAAATGGGCCTGTTCTGGGGAAAGCTGCGCCGGAAGCGTGTGTTCGCCCTTGTGCCCAAGAATGTGGAGGAACGCGCCGATTTGGTCCATCAGGTCACCGTTCGGGAACTGCATATTTTATCCGACCTTCAGGGAATAAATATATTGAATTATTTGCCTGTTCAGGATGACAACTATCTGGCGGCCGTCGATATCGCTTGCGGCCACATCGCCAGAGCGATCGGGAAGGAGCGGACCTTTAACGATCCCTCTTTGGTCATACGGCGAAAAGACGCCGAACTTCTGCAGAAGCAGAGTCTGCTGCAGTTTTTTTGGGAGTATACCCGCTCGGCGGCGCGCATGGCCCCCAATTACGAATCGCTCAGCGAGGCGGTAAGGAATTCGATTCTGTCCCCCGCCGAGTTTCGCGTAACCGGGGCGGCATTCTGGAAAACGGAAGGCGGCGAAGGCATTCGCCAAGTCGGCGGGAATATAGGAAAAGACAAATTTTATAGCTTTGATGAATATATTGATCAAAAAGAGCAAAAAAAGATCTATGTGCTCGAGGCGTTTTTTAATAACTCGTGGGAATTTTTCAGGCGCAAGGACGTTGCCGAGGTATACGCGCTATGCTATCCTTTAGGTAAGGAGCATGTGCTCTCCGTGCATATCTCGGGGCCAAGCGTTTTACAAGGCGATACGCTCACGGAATTCGTAAGACAGAACGAAGACTTGTTTCTGATCATCAAACATTTGGTTGGAGGGGATTCAGATGAATAATAATTCCAGAATTATTAAGGCATCGGGTTTGGGTCCCAAGGCGGGACAATGGGTCAGCCGCGCGTCAGGCCGGGTTCTTGCTTCAGGTAAATGGACGAAACGCCGCGGTAAATCGGGTACCTTTGTCGGTCCTTCGGCGGACGGCGCGGATCAGGAATACGTACACGTGCTCAGCGGGAAAATTACCGATAAGAAGCCCTCTTTTGCCAAATTCTTTTCATAACCTAAAACGGATGAAGGACCGCTTCGGATCATTGTGATCCAGGGCGGCCCTTTTTTTGTTTGGCCACCCGCCTAGCACCTCGTCAATCCGCGCTCGATTAACCGGGTAACTCCCATCTGGAGCTCGAAGTCAACTTATTTATGATCCAATGACGGGAAAAGCTCCCGTTGCTATGAACGAATTTGTCAATTCCCCTGTTTTTCCCCTTTTAAACAAGGGTTTTCAATTCCTTGGGCACAGAGACAACATGC
>NZ_JBKFGG010000049.1:0-346 GCF_056171975.1 Paenibacillus terrisolis
AGCTGACAGGTACTAATCGGTCGAGGGCTTATCCAAATATCTAATACGCAAAAACGTTTCGTATCCAGTTTTCAAGCGATTAAGCGCTTGAAGCGTTTGGTGGCGATGGCGGAGGGGTTCCACGCGTACCCATCCCGAACACGACCGTTAAGCCCTCCAGCGCCGATGGTACTTGGACCGAAGGGTCCTGGGAGAGTAGGACGCCGCCAAGCAAGAGAGAAAGAGCACTGCCGATATTCGGCGGTGCTTTTTTGTGTGTCCAGGTGTGTTGAATACGAATTTAGATGCTAAGACGTAACGAAGTAATATGGGATGTACTTGGCCAGTCGAGAAGAAATGTTGTATT